>JBDKTF010000555.1:0-11643 GCA_039680295.1 Anaerolineaceae bacterium | reverse complement strand
ATATTGTGATCGAAGAAGATTTCTCCAATCGCTGGAATCTTGCTGAGCAGCGGAATGGAGATATTCTTGAAAATCGGAATCTGGGGTGGAACCGAGCGCAAACCAAAGGACAGGCGGAAGAGCAGCGTGGATAGCCCTGACCCAAGAATGGTGATGCCAACCCCCGCAACCACCTGATTCACCTTGGCGGTGACGCTCATGAAACCCATCAGAAGACCAAAGAGACTGCCAACGATGATCGCAGCCAGAACGCCTGCCCACAGATTATTCGTCCAATAGGTGCCCAGAAAACCAGCCAGAGCGCCCATGAGCATGACGCCTTCCAAACCCAGGTTGAGGATGCCCGCCCGCTCGGTAAAGACTTCGCCCAGCGCGGTCAACAAAATTGGCGTTGCCAGCCGGATCGTCGCCTGTAGAATTCCAATAATAAAGATCGGCGTGATAAAGCTGAGGTTCATGCGGATTTCCTCCGGAAGATGTAAGAGCGCGCCAGAATGAGCAGGATGATGATGCCCTGAATGACATCCACCAGCGCGAAGGGCACCCCGGCGCTGCGTTCCATGGCGTTGCCCCCCACCACCATCGCGGCAAACAGGAAGGCGGAAACGATCATGCCAACCGGATTCAGTTCACCCAGCAGCGCCACCACGATCGCCAGGGAACCCATTCCAGTCGAGATGTTTTCAATCAATCGACCGTGGATACCAAAGATTTCTCCCCAACCGGCGATACCAGCCACGCCACCCGTGAGCACCGACACCAGAATGATGGTGCGTTTCACATTCATGCCTGCATAATGCGCCACCCGGCGGCTCGCGCCAACAATCTTGGTGCGGAAACCCACCGTGCTGCGCCAGAAGAACACCGCCACCACCACCAGCACCAGCGCCACGATGAATGCGACGTTGAGGCGGGTTCCAGCGACGATTTTCGGCAGCAGCAATGCATCGGGGATGATTCTGGACTGGGGAAAGTTGAAACCCTCGGGGTCCATCATGGGGCCGCTCACCAAAAATGACACCAGATAGGTGGCAATGTAGTTCAGCATGGATGTGGTGATCACCTCATTGGCGTTCATGTGGGCTTTCAACACGCCCGCAATGCCGCTCCACAACGCGCCCCCCACGAACCCGGCGATCAGGGTCAGGGGCACCAGAATGACAGGCGGAAGCGAAGTGAAAGCCAGCGCCGTCCAGGTGGAGAAGATCGCGCCAATCAGCAGCTGTCCTTCCACGCCGATATTCCAGACCTGGCAGCGGAAGGAGATCGAGACCGCGATCGCCAGAATCAGGAAGGGTGTGGCTTTCACCAGGGTTTCGGTGAAGCGTCCCATCGTACCGAAGGCGCCGTACAACAAACTCTGATAGGCTTCCAACGGATTACGCCCGCTTCCCCACAAAAGCAGCGCACCGATCAACACGGCAATGAGGATGGAAGCAACGGCAGAACCAAACTGGTAGCCGATATTTTTAAAATTAATGCGTTTTCCCTTCTTAGCCAGGGCTGTTGGGGTTGCCGTCATTGGACTGCCTCCTGACTGGATTGAATGGACGTAATGTGCGTTCCCGTCATCATCAACCCGATGGTTTCGGCGTCGGCTTTGCCTTCCGGCATCTCCCCCATCGACTGCCCGTTGTATATCACCATAATGCGATCGCACAACGCGAACAGTTCATCCAGGTCTGTGCTGATCAACAGAATCGCCGCGCCACGTTCGCGTTCCTTGAGCAAAATTTCATGAATGTTGGCGGCTGCGCCGATATCCAGACCGCGGGTGGGTTTGTTGGCAATAATGACCGGCGGTTTGGCGCTTAATTCACGCCCGAGGATGAATTTCTGCTGATTGCCGCCGGAGAGCGTTCCGGATAATGCATCCGGACCGGTCGCGCGCACATCATAATCGTGAATCAAACTTTCGGTGAAATCCCGAACGGCGTTCTGATCCAAAAGCCCATGTTTTGCAAACGGTTTGCGTTCATAATGCTTGAGGATGGAATTATCCGCCAACGAAAAGCCCAAAACCAATCCTTCTGCATGGCGGTCATCGGTGATATAGGCGACATCGTGCTGAATGCACTCGTGGGGTGTCCACCGGGTGGAGTCAAGCCCGCACATACGGATGCTGCCAGAAACAACCGTGCGCATTCCGGCGATGCTTTCCGCCAGTTCGCGCTGCCCATTGCCATCCACCCCGGCGATGCCCAGAATTTCTCCGGCGCGGATCTCGAGGCTCAGTCCCCGCACCGCGGGGATGTTGCGATCATCGTTGACGCGCAGATCGGTGACGCACAACTGCTCGGGTTGATTCGTTTTTTCAGGAGCAGATTCTTCATGCACCGGTTCTCCGGGTTCAACATCCGACCCTGTTGCGCCAAGCACGAAGGTCGATTCACTCGACGACAATTTGGTGATTTCGCGTCCGATCATGTCGTGCGCCAGTTTTCGGCGTTCGGTATCGCGGGTCATGGCGCTGTAAACCACTTTACCGCCGCGCAGCACCGTCACCCGATCGGTGACCTTGAAGATTTCGTCCAATTTATGACTGATAAAAGCAATGGCTTTGCCCTGCTGGGTCATTCCTTTGAGAATAACCGCCAGCTCGTCCGCTTCCTGCGGGGTCAGCACGGCTGTGGGCTCATCCAGAATCAGGATCTTCGCTCCCCGATACAAACTGTTCAGAATCTCAACGCGCTGCTGCTCGCCTACCGATAATCCTTTAATGGTCGCGTACGGATCAACTTTCAGACCGTATTGATCCGCCACATCCATCACTTTTTTTGCGGCTGTTTTCATATCCAGGAGCGCGCCGCCTTCGTTCAGCCCCAGGATGATATTTTCAGTGACCGTGAATGTCTTCACCAGACGAAAATGCTGGTGCACCATGCCAATACCCAAAGCAATTGCATCCTTGGGAGAATGAATTTGAACGGGTTTACCAAATACGCGAATTTCTCCCTCATCTGGTGTATGCAGACCAAAGAGGACGTTCATCAGGGTGGTTTTACCCGCGCCGTTTTCCCCCAAAACCCCATGGACTTCGCCTGCGTACAGGTTCAAATCCACTGCGTCGTTTGCCAGAACCCCAGGAAAGCGTTTGGTAATGCCGATCATTTGAACGGGGATCGGAGTTTCCATGAATTCACCTATAGGTTCAGGGGGTGGAAAAACCCACCCCCTGAAAAAAACATAAGACTAGGGCTTACTCGAACTTGAGGTTGTCCAGGTCGCCAAGATCAATGGCGTCATTGGCGAAATCCTGCTTCGCCTTTTCGATGGCAGTCATGGCTTCCGCCGGAACTTCGGATTTGAGGGCATCATTCCAGATGATCTGAATGCCTTCGTTCGCGAAATCGATCCAGTACTGTTTGTTGCCGAAGGTCCCTTCCTTGGATTCCTTCATCATCTGGGCATACACAGGACCCCAGGCATACACAACACTGGCGACCGCGTTATTGGGGGCGAGGCTGTTCTGGTTGGAGTTGTTGCCCATGCAGCGAACGCCTTTTTCGGCGCAGGCGCCCAAAACGGCGATGCCGATGCCGTCACCGGACTGCCAGAGGACATCCGCGCCGGCGTTGACCTGATTGATGGCAGCTTCTTTGGCGCCGCTCAGGTCGTTGAAGTCACCCACGAAGGTGTTGATGACTTTGATATCGGGGTTGATGGATTTGGCGCCCATCACGAAGCCAGCATGACCGCGGTGAATTTCGGAAACGTCCTGACCACCCGTCACACCCAGAATGTTGGACTTGGTCATCGAGGCTGCCAGGATGCCCATCACATAACCACCCTGCTCCAGTTTGACATCGTACACGCCCACATTGCTGGCGAGTTTGAAACCGGTGCCCAGGGCAAAATGGGTATTCGGGAATTCAGCGGCGACTTTGATGATCGGCTCCTGGAACTGGAAACCGTGACCAATGATCAGATTGTAGCCTTGCTGGGCATAGTCGCGCAGCGCGGGTTCGATGTCGGCAACATCATAAACCTGTTCAACAACTTTCATTTCCACTTTGAAGCCAACATTTTCCACTGCCCACTTCAAACCTTCATAAGCAGCCTGGTTCCAGGAAACGTCATCTGCACGACCCGGAAGAATGAGGGCGACGCGATAAACGGATCCATCAGCGGCGGCTTCGGTTGCAGCCGGAGCTTCGGTAGCGGCTGGCGCTTCAGTGGCGGCGGCAGCTTCGGTGGCGGCAGGGGCTTCCGTTGGGGTGGCGGGAGCCGCGCATGCTGCCAGCATGGCTACCAGTACAACAGCCAGGCAAACACGAAAAATGCTTTTTTTCATATCTTCTCTCCATATAGATCAGATGGGAACAATGCTTGGTTACCCCTTAAGGGCATCCAATTGAAAAACAGTGAACAGAAATAATCTCCCAGCAAAGTCAGCAATAAATCGTTTGATCAACCACCTCCTTAATCAACCAATCTTATCTTTCAGACCCAGGCAAGTCCTCAAAATGCGATTAAATTTTGGCTTTCATTACCGTTAAAGAGACGTATTTGGGGACGTAGATCTCGTGTGTGACGATCACCGGTTTTCCCTCGGCATTATAGTCAGTGCAATTCAGATAAAAAACCGCTTCGTTAACCGGGCGATCGAGAAGCTGCGCGAATTCTTCATCCAGCAGCTTGATTTCAATGGGGGCAATCTGGAAGCTGACCTTTTGTTTGGTGTATCGATCCAGAAAGGTGAAAATATCAGTATCCAGGTCGGCTTCGGTATATGGCTTTTGGATGAGCCGAACGGGCAGAGTATCGGTGCACCAGATGGCAGGATGTCCATCGGCATACCACAGCTTGGCAAGGCTAAGAAGCGGCTCGCCTTCTTCCACGGATAAGGCTCTGGCGAGGGCAGCATCCGCTCCTTCTTGCTTGTAATGCAGGAACTTGCGTTCCGGAACGTATCCCTGTTCGGAAAGAAATGTGGAAAATTCCGGATTCAGATCAAGACGTCCGCGGGTGGAACAGACATTGCGATCGATCTCAGTGCCGATGCCCTGTCTGCGGCGCAAATAATGCTCCTGCTCCAGAACCGTCACCGCCTGGCGCAGCGTGCTGCGGCTGACGCCCAGCCGTTCACAAAGCTCAGCCTCAGAGGGCAGCATCGTGGCATTTGCATAGATCCCATTGGTGATCTCATGCAGAAGCTGCCTGCGAATTTGCAAATCGAGATGGATCATGGTTCACCTCGGACATTATTCATCATACGTCTGATGTTTCAAAATATTATATCCATCCAAATGTCAGAATCGAAGTGATCTATCTCACCTTTCTAAAATTACATTATTTTTCTATTCACCGTGTTTCTGTGTTTTTGTATCATTCCGGGGCATTTTTTGTGTAAAATGATTGTGTCCATTCGATTACGGTACCCGCCAGAGACAGAACGGGCGGGAATCGCAACCTTCGTTCAGGCATACCATTCAAAAGGAGAATAAAATGGGAACCAAGGGACGTCAGATTGTTGGCATGGATGTGGATGAACTGTTGGGAATGCTCTATTCAGCTTTTTCAGATGAATGGCTGGCATACTACCAGTACTGGCTGGGCGCCAAGATCGTCAAAGGTCCAATGAAAGATGCCATCGCATCGGAACTGCTCTTGCACGCCACCGAAGAGCTGGCGCACGCCGATTTGCTGGCGCTGCGCATCATTCAACTGGGGGGCACACCGCCCATCAGCCCCGAGGAATGGATGAAAACTTCGCACTGCGGTTATGCTGCGCCCACCAACCCCTTTGTGAAGGAAATTCTTGCACAGAATATCTCTGGTGAACGATGCGCCATCGACACCTACCAGAAATTGCTGGGGGTTGTGAAAGACAAAGACCCCGTCACCTACAACCTCGTGCTGACCATTCTCTCGCAGGAGGTGGAGCACGAAGAAGACTTGCAGGCGCTGGATGAAGACCTGGATGCTTTGATGATGCGTAACGCTTAATTACACGCTGGTAAAAGGCTCCAGACGCCAACAGCTTATGCATCCTTCCCCGGCATCATCAAGCCGGGGAAGGATCTGTTTTTTTAATGGCTCTGAAAGATTGTTTTTGTGTCTTTATGCACGTTTCTATTGGGATAAACCTATAAAAACGCATATTTGAATCCACCCATTATGATCAACCAAATCATTACTGGTCTGGTTTGAATTTATTACATTCATCATGGTGAATATTTCATTGGGGTTTTACAATACATTCACCATGATGAATATTTCGACAACATCCCCTCTACCTGAAGATCAAATATCACAACTGATGCGCCTCGTTGGGCAACCCTCACGAATTCTGATTCTCCTTGCCATGGGAGAGCGAGAGGTGTGCGTTTGTCATCTCGAAGCGGCATTGGATCAACGTCAGGCATTCATCTCACAGCATTTGAAACAACTGCGCAAAGCGGGTTTTGTCATCGCTGAAAGAAGAAGCAGGCATATCTACTACCGGTTAGCCAACCCAGGATTAATGGATATCATCCAAACAGCCGCCAGACTGACCGGAAACATGGATTGGTTTGACGCCGCACAGAACAGCGGTCCCCTACCCAATTGTTCCTGCCCTGAATGTTCCGGAATAAACGCTTCGTGTTAAGAAGCGAATATTTATACATTTTTAAAGGAATGAGGAAAAAGGAAACATGAGTACTGCCGTACAGGCAAAACAAAAAGAACGCCTCATCGACCGTGAGAAGGTAAGACCAACATTTAATGGTATTAAGCCTGATCAGCAACCCATGGAGAGCCAGCTTGAATCGCCATTGAACGCGCTGATTAACGAACGGGAACAACTGCCTCTGGATGAACTTCCGGAATTGCAGCGCGAATCCCCACTCAACGCGGTCATCAATCAGCGCGATCCGCTGACCATCCAGGAAGCGTCCGAACAGCAGATGGAGTACGCGCTGAACGCGCAGCTCAACGGGCGCGAACGGACGAAGGTCACTGAAACACCACGTCAGCTCGAATCCCCGATGCATGCGCTGATCAACGGGCACATTCTTCGTCGCTTCTGGAATTCTCTGCGCAAACAGAATAAATCATGAAACATTGAACTTATGACGAAGATCACCGCCAATGAAGCCTTCAACACCATCGGGTTAATCTCACCCCGGACCTCTCAGTCCATTTGATTCTTGATGCCTGACCATTCTGAATAGAGCGTTTCCTCAATTGGAGGAAACGCTCATGGCGTCCTGGATTTGCCAGTCAGAACGGACCCTTCATGGTGATCTCTTAACGTTGAATTCAACATCTTTACCGTGGCAACCGTCTTTGAACCTGAATATGGAGCGTTTTATGGAAAATACCAGCATTACCCATCGACTTTCGTTTTTAGATCGCTATCTTACCTTATGGATTTTTCTGGCAATGGCAATCGGTGTCGGAGTGGGATATTTATTCCCAACCGCCGTGGCATCTTTCAATACCGCGGCATCCATTGGATCCACCAACATACCCATCGCAATCGGTTTGATTCTGATGATGTATCCCGCCCTCGCCAAAGTGCATTACGATGAATTGGGCAAAGTGTTTAAAAACTGGAAAGTGCTCGTCATGTCGCTGGTGCAAAACTGGGTAATTGGTCCCATTCTGATGTTCCTGCTGGCGATCACTTTCCTGCGCGATTATCCAGAATATATGACCGGTTTGATCATGATCGGTCTGGCGCGCTGCATCGCCATGGTCATTGTCTGGAATGAACTGGCAAAGGGGGATACGGATTACGCCGCCGGATTGGTCGCCTTCAACAGCATCTTCCAGGTGCTGTTTTACAGCATTTACGCTTACGTGTTCATCACCGTGCTGCCCACCTGGTTCGGCTTGCAGGGGTCTGTGGTGCAGATCACGATGGGTGAAATTGCCAGATCGGTCTTCGTTTATCTGGGCATACCCTTTCTCGCTGGGTTCCTCACCAATCTCATATTGACACAGGTAAAGGGCAAGGAATGGTATTACAAGACTTTTGTCCCCAGGATCAGCCCACTCACCTTGATTGCGCTGCTGTTCACCATTCTGGCAATGTTTTCCCTCAAAGGAAAATGGATCGTCTCCATCCCCATGGATGTGGTACGAATTGCCATTCCGTTGTTGATCTACTTCCTGGTCATGTTCCTGGTAAGCTTTCTGTTGGGAAAGACCATCGGCGCAGATTACAAACAAACCACCACCCTTTCGTTTACCGCCGCATCGAACAACTTTGAACTGGCGATTGCTGTGTCTGTGGCTGTGTTCGGCATCAATTCGGGTCAGGCGTTTACCGCTGTGATCGGTCCGCTGGTGGAAGTGCCGGTCATGATCGGTCTGGTGAACGTCGCCTTCTGGCTGCAAAAAAAGCTTTTCCAGGGAGAAGAAGGCAAACGAGAGACCAGCTACCATCCCATCTAATCGATCATTCCAAAGGGGCTGTCGCATTTGTCGGCAGTCCCTTTGGAAATTCACAGGGTTCACCATGCATCTCAATCTTCAGCATTCATCGAAAAGATTTTGAAAAACAAACTTATTCGACTAACTGAATATGATTAGCGGTAGATAACCAATTACGGGCATGAATTTTTAGCAGATCAGCGGTTAAAATACACTAGCGCTTTAATTTTTACAAAGCCCCAAGAGGAATATGAACGCATTTCAAAGCGAAATCGTAGAAGTGATCCGGCGTTTTACAGCAGAATCGCCTTCCAACCGACTCTCAGAGATCGATGGAACGCCCATCTACAACGAACCGTTGGTGGGTTTTGCGGATGGGGATGATCCGTTATTCGAGCAGTATCACAGAATCATCGGATACTTTCACATGACGCCCCGGCTGGCGCTGAAAGATTTTGAAGATCCGTCGATCAGCGTGGTGTCGTGGGTTTTGCCGATTGCCGAAGAGACATTAAAATCGAATCGAGCAATGAAAGAAGGCTGTTCGCTGCGCTGGAATCATTCCCGTTTTCAGGGCGACGCCTTCAACAACGACCTGCGCCAACACCTGGTAAATTTTTTCAACGAGCGCGGATTCAAAGCCGTGGCGCCCGCGCTGACCGACCGTTTCATGCAGGTGAAGCTCTCCAATGGACCGGCGTCCACCTGGTCTGAACGCCACGTGGCATACGTCGCCGGGTTGGGCACGTTCAGTCTGACGGATGCGCTGATCACCAAACAGGGCATCGCCCACCGGGTGGGCAGCGTGGTTTGCAACGCGCCGCTGGAGCCTTCCTATCGTCCCTATACCTATTACAAGGAATACTGCAATTACGCGCGCATTCGAACCTGCGGCGCGTGTATGAAGCGCTGTCCGGTTGGGGCGATCACTCCCGCCGGGCACAACAAGCTGAAATGCGAAAATTATGTGATGCATGAGCTCAAACCCTGGCTGGAAAAACCCGGTTACCTTGGAGACAAATACATCGGCTGCGGTCTGTGCCTGACCGGCGTGCCCTGCGAGCATCAAATTCCACATTGAGCAAGGCATAAAACCCTTCAAAACTTACGATTAAGCGCATGTTGACCCAATCTTAACCGGGTGTTGACATGCGCTTAATATTTCCTTGCTAAAATTAAGCCATCATCATCCAGATGGTCCGCACTTCAAAAGGATTGTATGGCAAAGAAATCTGTTTTGATTTTATGTACCGGCAACTCATGCCGCTCACAGATGGCAGAAGCCCTGGTGAATCATTTTGTGGGAGAGCAGTGGCAGGCATTCAGCGCCGGGACGCAGCCCGCCGGGTTCGTGCATCCCATGGCAATCCGCGCGCTGGCAGAGATTGGCATTTCCCACCAGGGCGAATCCAAATCCATGGAGCAGTTTCGAGGCAGGGATTTTGACGCCGTGATCACCGTGTGCGATGACGCCGCCGAAAACTGCCCGGTGTGGCTGGGCAAAGGCAAACGCGCGCACATCGGTTTTCCGGACCCGGCGAAAACCGAAGGCAGTGAAGAAGAACGGCTCGAGAGCTTCCGCCGGGTGCGAGATGATATGCAAACGCAAATTTTGGGCTATCTGAAATCCATTGAATGAATTCAGGCTGCCGGAAGTCAAATGGTTCCCTTCCGACAGCCCAAAGATCATTCTAATGCATCCAATTCCTCAATTTTCTTGCGAATCTGCGGAACAGATATTTTTCCTCCGCAACTGATGATCGCTCCGTCGAGCAATACCACCGGCAATTCGCCTTCTGGCGGAAGCGGAGGACATTGCCTGTCGAACAGATCGTAATACCGAACTTGAACCTGATCGCCAAACCGGCTCTTGATCTGCCCGGCTGCCCACTCAGCCACCTCTCGCCAGGTATCTTTGATGCCTTCTTTACACGCAGTGGGTGCGCCAATGATATCCACCTGATGCAATTCAACACCTCCCATCCAGCGGCATGTTCTGGATCAACAACACCCCGATCGCCGGGTCAATGAGGCAAAATCAATTCCCAACAGATTGCTGATCTCCTGATTGACTTCTCGCAAGAATCCAACGGCAAATTCCTGCGTCAACAAATGATCCTGAATGGTGTCATTCGCGCCGATCGCGTTTTGCAACTCACGCAGCCGCATGAGGTCGCTTTCGATGATGCCGCCGGCATACTGCTGGGTGCGAATTTTTTGCTGCAATTCGGATAGTTCCGCCAGCATATGAAGCGCTTCTTTGTCTGTGTTGAGTTTGCTTTCCGCCGCTTTGAAACGGATAAAAGGCTCGGATTGCGCCAGATTTTCAGCCAGAGCGGATGTTAATTCCAGCATCTCGGGGGATATGCGATTCAAGCCGGTCTTTTCAAGTTCTTTATCCACAGCAACCTCCCGTTTTGCAAGAATTCCCATAATCCAAACCAATCGACCGGGATAATAAATCCCCCATTTCTTGAGACATCGCCACCAATTCTTCCTGAGATTGGATGTACTGGATGACCGATGACTGATGGTAGAAGTGCTCTTGCAGTCTTTGCAATTCCTGACGATCTTCATCACTGACCGCATTCAGCGCCCGTAAGGCTTTCAAAGAGGCTTGTTTCTTTTGAAATGCCTGAAGGGCATTCTGCGCGTCCGGATCGTTGCGAAAATTCAAATAGGCTTGTTCAAAAGCCAAAAACTGCGGCGTTTCCGAAAATGCTTCGGCAAACAGCCTGGCTGTCTTCATTACCACTTCTCTGGAAGCAACCTCCAGATCATTCCACGTTGGTTCTACCATATCGTATTCCTTTTCGTTTTTGTGCCATATGGCATCTGCAGAATCAATTTATCCAAAATTCACGATCAGACGGATGCTTTTTCAGCAGCCGGATCCTTCTGGAAAATATTCTCGCCCAACTCTGCCAGCATTGCCAACCCTTTGATTTCTCGCGGCAAAAGCGGGATCTGCGCCACAGGCAAATGGAATCGTTCTGAAATTTCGATCAGATACTTTTCCTGCATGGCGCGACGAGCGTGAGTGAATGGCGTATCGGCTTGCCCGGATGGAATAATCTGATTGGCGACCACCAATCCAGGATGAATACCCACACTGCTCAATTCGGTTGCAGCGCGGTAAGCCTCGATGATGGGAGTCGCTTCCGGGTACATGACGAAGGCAAAGGTGCTTTGTTCGGGGTCGCGCATCATTTCAATAACTTTGCCAAAACGCTGCTTGGCAACGTCATCCGCCGCGGTGCTGTCCACCGAAGCAAAGAT
>JBDKTF010000358.1:0-8884 GCA_039680295.1 Anaerolineaceae bacterium | reverse complement strand
CAATCCTGCGAATCGATCCTCTGACGAACACCCTGCTCGCATTTAAGCCCAAGGTGGAACAATCGAATGCGCTTTCACCTTTGCTGACTTTTGGCGAACGATCTGGCGAAGCTGAGTTTATTTCTTTCGGAAATACGCCCGTCATGTCGTATGGGCAATATATCCCCACCACCGATATCAGTCTGATCATTGAAATACCTCAAGAGATCGTATACAAACCGTTCAATGAGACGATCCCATCGACCATCGGTTTGATGCTCTTCGCCATGCTGGTCATCGGCGGTCTCATCTGGTTGGGTACATCCAGCATTGTTCGACCCATCATGGAACTTTCAAAATCCACCCAACAATTCGCAGATGGCAACTGGCAGTCACGTTCCCGCGTGAAACGCAATGATGAAATTGGTTTATTAGCCGATTCGTTCAACCACATGGCAGAAGATCTGTCTCATGCCTACTATACGGTCAAATCAGAGAGTGAAGAACGCACACGTCAATTACGTGCCGCGGCAGAAGTCGCGCAGCTGGCTACTTCTGCACAAACAGCGGATGAACTGTTTGAACGTACCGTCAGCCTGCTCATTGAACGGTTTGGTTATTATCATGCGGCAATCCTGATTCCGGATATGTCTGGGAAGAATTTGATATTAAAGGAAGCTTCAGGCGAAGCAGCGCTGACTCTGAAAGATCAGGGATATCAAATTGCATTGAGTTCCCAATCGATTGTTAGTTGGGTGGCGAATAACCATAAATCGCGGGTGGTCTCTTCTGTGGCAGAAGATCCGTTGTACCTTCCGAACAATCTACTTCCGGATACGCAATCAGAAGTTGGAATCCCAATTTTGCATGGCGATGAATTGTTGGGAGTTCTGGATGTGCAGAGTGCCTACCCGCAGGCTTTCGATGAGGAGAGCGTGGTGGTACTGCAAACACTGGTCAACCAGACAGCATCCGCTTTGAAAAACATGAAACTGGCTGAAACCACCGAAGTAAATCTGGCGGAAAACCTGACGCTCTACGATACCAGCCGGATGATCGTGGCATCAGAAAATGAAGTGGATATCTTCCAGCGCCTGACTTCGGTATTAAACCGCAGCGGTTTGGTTTCCGCTGCATTAATCTTTGATGGTGACCGTTTCAAAGTCGCCTCCATGCACGATCCAGAAGACCGCTCAAAAGTGAAATTCCCTGAATGGGTCTCCATTCCACTCATAGGGATCGAAGGCAATCTGCCCACCGATCGCCCCACCTACTTCGCCGATATCAATCAAGCGCCTAGCGGGCTCTCTGGTTTGCTTTCCATACCGCGCCGGTTCAATTGCAATTCAGTCGCTCTCTTCCCGGTAACAAGCTCTGGTAAATTTAGCGGCATCCTGATCCTCGCCAGCCGAAGTTCCGAAGGTATCCATCCCGCTTCGCTTCAACCTTACGGCAACCTTGCCAGCATTGCAGGCGCAACCATTGAACGGATTCGGTTGTTGGATGCTGCCGAACGTTCAAATGCCGAATACAAAATTCTGACGGATATCAGCCGCGTCATTTCTGTTGAAACCGATCTTGATCAGCTCTATCCCGCGCTCTATCATGAGATACAAAAAACCACCGGTCAAATTGATTTTCTAGTGGCGTTATATGACGATCAACAAGATCGTCTGAATATCCCCTACTGCATGGAACGGGATGAATTTCTGCCTGTAACCTCCCTCCCACTTGGAGAAGGATTGATCTCCACGGTCATAAAAAACCGCAAGCCATTGATGTTGGTCAAAGACACCCTGCAGCAGGCGCGCGCCTTGGGCGCAAAAAGTATTGGAAAGCCAGCGAAATCCTGGTTGGGTGTTCCTTTGATGGTCGGCGGCAGGTTGATCGGCGCAATGGTGATCCAGGACCTTGATCGTGAAGGGCGTTTCTCCGAAAAAGATCTGCATCTGATGACCGCCCTCGCGCCACAGATCGCAGTGACAATCCGTAATGTTCAACTTCTGACCGAAATGAGCCATACCCTCTCAGATTTTGAGCAAGAGAAGTCGCTTCTGGATGCCTTGCTGGAAAATACACCGGACGCTATCTTCTTCAAAAATCGCGAAGGTCAATATACCCGAGCCAGCAAGTCCATGACTCGCATGGTAAATATCAAAGACGCTGCCGATATCGCCGGTAAATCTGATTTCGATTTTATCGAACCCGAGGAAGCTTCGCGCATCTATAAAGAAGAACAAGAAATTATGGCGACAGGCGTACCACAAATGGGCGTCATGGAACGCCACACACTGCCGGAACAGGGTGATCTCTGGACAATGACCTCCCGCTTGCCGCTGAAAAATACTCAGGGCGAAATCGCCGGTTTACTTGGCATCTCCAGCGATATTACCGAATTAAAGACTGCCCAGGAGCTGTCTCAACTCCGCGCACAGCAGGTACGCACTGCGGCAGAAATCGCCCGCGATACCTCCAGCACATTGGAATTAAGCGACCTCCTGTATCGCGCAGTGAACCTGGCGCGTGATCGTTTTGGTTTCTATCACGTGTCCGTCTTCCTCATCGATCCGCTGGGACAATACGCGATTGTTCGCGAATCCACCGGTGAAGCCGGCAGACAGATGAAAAACACCGGGCACAAACTGGCTGTGGGATCGCAGTCTCTGGTTGGACAGACGACCTCCAAAGGCGAACCGATCGTGATCAATGATGTGTACAAAGAGATCACACACTACCGTAATCCCTTGCTGCCAGACACTCAGGCAGAAGCCGCCATCCCCCTCAAGATTGGCGATCGCATCATCGGCGCATTGGATGTTCAGAGTACTCACACAAATGCATTTGCGCCCGAAGATATCAGCATCCTTCAGGTATTGTCAGATCAGCTTGCGATTGCGGTAACCAATTCCAATCTGTTCAGTGAAGCACAGGACAATCTGGCGCAGCACCGCCTGTTGCACCACATTACAACCGCGGCTGCATCCAGTGACAGTGTATCCGATGCGCTCAAAAGTTCAGTCGACGGCTTGCGAATTGCCATGGGAGGAGATCGCGTTTCCATCTTCCTGCTGAACCCTGAGCAAAACATGTTGGAGGTTGGCGCTTTTGCGGGTTATCTCTCTGATAAAATTCAGCAGCTTCAGATCCCGCTTGGTAAGGGCATCACCGGGCAGGCAGCCGCCGAACGACAGATCATCCGCATTCAAAACGTTCAGGAAGATCCCCGCTACATCAGTGCAGACTCGCTTGTTCGATCTGAAATGGCAGTGCCTCTGATTTTCCGTGAAGAATTGCTCGGCGTTCTCAACTTTGAATCCGATCACCCGGGCGCTTATTCAGAGAGCGAGCAGGAAATGATGGGAACATTGGGCAGCAGTCTGGCAGCCATCATTGCCAATGCCCGTTTACTGGAACAGATTCGAGCCCAGGTCGATCGCGATGAGCAAATGTATGAAATCACCAGCAAAATTCGTCGGTCGGTGGATATTCAAACCATCCTCGAAATCTCGGCTACCGAAATCGGTCGCTTCTTGAATTCACGACGCACGCAAATTGAAATTGACCCCAAATTAATCACAGAGGATGTGGCTGGCAAATCTCAGTCTACCCCTTCCAATGGCAACGGCAGCCACCCGGAGGTTGAATGAACCAGCGTTTTCAGAATTCGAACGCCATTATGGAAAGCGGTGATGAAACCGTTGCGATCCGCAATCGTATTCTCCAGGTCATTCTTTACGGAATTTTGCTGATCGGCGCAGTGGGTCTGATCACCAGCTTGCCTGCGTATTTTCAACGCGGCGATATCTTGCTGGCGATTTTTCTGATCAGCGGTTATCTCTGGACGATTGGAATTACACTCCTCCGCCAGCTTCCATACCGGTTCCGTACCATTAATTTATTATCAATCATCTATATTTTAAGTGTCGTGGAACTGGTTCAAAACGGGGTCGCAGGTGAAGGACGGCTATTCTTAATCGCATTGCTGAGCCTGACACTTGTCCTTCTCGATTGGCGGGCTGCTCTTGTCGCGGTTGGCGCCAGTCTGGCGGCAATCGCTGTGATTGGATATGGAATGGTCAACAGCTACATCCCCATTCCTGGACCCAATGACTTGCTTGTTTCATACAATACCATTGCCTGGGTTAATGGCACCGTCGTCATATTGATGGTGACAACAGCCGTGGGGGGTGCGTTGATGTTGCTTTCCCGTGGGTTGGAAACGGCACTCCAACATCAAAAGCAGCAAACAAAGCAAATTAATGAAGAACGTGACGAGATGGAAGCCCATCTGAATGAACGCACCGCTCAGGTGGACAGGCGTTTGAAGGAAATCCAGATCGTATCTGAGATTAACAGCTCCATTTCTGGCTTGTTCGAAATGAATGATCTTCTTCAACAGGCAGTCGACCGGATTCAGCAGGGTTTCGATCTTTATTATGCTGGTGTTTTTCTGGTTGAATCCACGCATCGCTATGCGGTATTACAAGCCGGTACGGGTGAAGCCGGGCAGAAAATGGTTGCCAATCATCATCGTTTGCCGGTGGATGACAATTCCATGATCGGTTGGGCAGTAAACCAGAAGCAACCCCGCATTGCTCTGGATGTTGGTAAGGAGGCGGTGCGCTTCAATAATCCTTATCTCCCCCTCACCCGTTCAGAAATGGCACTCCCGATCATTTCCCGTAACGAATGTCTGGGGGCGCTGACCATTCAATCTGCATTACCCAACGCCTTTGACGATGGCGATATTGCCGTTCTACGCGGTATTGCAGATGGATTGGCAGTGGCCTTTGAAAATTCGAAGTTGTATGATGACATCCAGCAGAACTTGAAAGAAATCAAATCGCTTAACCGTCAATATTTGCATCAGGTCTGGTCAAGTGAGGAAGCGGCGAGCGGAAAGATGACTTATACCTATCATAATCCGCTTGTCCGGGTGAATGAGGAAACCGAAAATCTCATCGAAATTCCGATCACTGTCCGAGAGCAGATCATCGGTCGAATAACCCTTGAAACCGGACAATCTGACTTGCAGCCAGAAGAAAAAGCGTTTATCGATTCCATCACCACCCAGACAGCTCTGGCGTTGGAAAATGCCCGTCTCTTGGCAGAAACACAACGTCACGCCAATGAAGAAGAAATGCTCAACCAGATGTCCACCCGGCTTTCTCAGGCTGTGGACGTGGAAACAATTTTACGCGCCGCCCTGCAAGAATTGGGTAAAATTCCCGGCGTTTCCGAGGTCAGCGTAAACCTTGCCAATCCCCAAATGCTGGCGGAAGACAGCACGGATCATGTAACCGTCGATCCGTCCAGGAATTAACCCAGCATGTTGAAGAACCCTTGTTTACTGCTCATACATTCCGTGATCAAGTTTGCCGGAGGCATTCATGCCTGAAGATAATGTAGCCCAAATTGAGGACCATTCTCCAAACACCTTCTTTGGATTCGCCCAGGCGCACCGAAGCAGCATTTTGCGCTGGATGGCGTATCTCAGCATCGTGGTATTGGGGCTTCTGGCAGTCATAAACCTGATCGTACATTTCCAGACAGGCACCAAAGAATTGCTTTGGGTCGCCCTTTTTTCAGCAGTCTCCGCACTGCTGATCAGTGTCTGTTTGTTTTTTGCCAAACAGGATCACTATTTACTGGGTGGGATCGTCTTCGCCATCGGAATACTGATTGCAGTTTTAGGACCGACGATCTTCTTATCCTCATCGACACTGAATCTTCTACTTGCTGGTCTTATTCTCCTCTTGGGGTTGGGTTTATTTGTCTTTACCCCTCGTAGTTGGATCTTCATTCCTTTTGCCATCCTCCTTTCCGGCGGTTACTACTATATCAATAACGTTATCGCGCCTGTACGTTTTGATCCTTCCCAGTTAACCATTTTGCGCGTTTACCTGGCAACATTGGCGCCGGTGGCTGCCGTTTTTGTGATCATCCGAATTCTCTACGTTATTCTCCAACTGTTAAACTCCATTCGCAGCCGTTTGATCCTGGCTTCGGTGGTCGTGGTGGTGCTCGCAATTTTAATCACGAGCAGCATTTCAATTTTGATCAGTCTGCAAAACAGCCAACGCCAGTTGAATAACCAGCTTGAATCAGTTGCCACATTGAAAACACAGGCGATTGATTTGTGGATCACAGACCTGCAAAACAACCTGTCTTCAGTTCTTACAGGCGCCGATGCCAATCGCCGGGTACGCTCGTTATTGGATACATCAGAGGTATCACTTGATGTGGTAGAAAATTTCAATAACCAAAACGAGATGTTGGGGCGCTTCCTGCAGGTGATGCTGGACACAAATCTTTATGAAGATATCTTCCTGTTAGACAATGACGGAAACATTATCCTGACAACCAACAACAGCGCCACGAACATGTCTTTGATTAAATCAGACTGGAAGTATTTGAGCGAAGCTCAGGGCAAATTTGTCACACCATTCTATACCACAGTCATTAACGCATTCGACATTCGCCCGACGATTATTGTTTCAATGCCAGTGGTTGGGCTCCACGGTGAACCTTTGGGATTACTTGCCGGGCGTGCAGATTTATCGGTTCTATCAAAGATCATGCTTGAACACTCAGGGCTTGGCGATACCGGCGAAACCTACCTCGTGGGCACAGACCGCACATTGCTGACCAACTCACGTTTTCCCGAATGGCAAAACATGCTGCACCAGGTCGTCAATACAGATGGTGTTACAGCGGCGCTCAAACAGGAAGGTGGGTCCAGCCGGTATATTGGATACCGTAATGTACCGGTTGTGGGTGTGTATCATTGGATTCCCAGCCTTCAAGTAGCCTTGATGGCAGAACAGGAACAGACTGAAGCCTTTCAAGCAATTTATACCAGCATCATCATCAACATTATCATCTCGATCATCATTCTGATCCTATCCATTCTTGCTTCATTATATTTATCCAACAGCATCGCCAAACCACTTTCGAAACTGGCTGATACCGCTACTGCCATTTCCGCGGGAAGCCTGGAACAACGCGCTGATGTGACAAGAAATGATGAAGTAGGCGCGCTGGCAGTTGCATTCAATGCCATGACCGATCAGCTAAACACATTGATCGATAGCCTTGAAGTGCGCGTGAGCGACCGCACAAAAGCCCTCGAAAAACGAGCCACCCAGATCGAAACCGTGGCAGATATTGCCAGTGATATAGCAGCAATTGATGACCTCGATGAATTGCTCAACCATGCTGTGAATATGGTCCGCGATCAGTTTAACTTTTACCATGCCGGTATTTTCCTTGTGGATGAGCAAAACGAATACGCTGTGCTGCGCGCTGCCACCGGTGAAGCCGGCAAAGAAATGTTGAATCGCCACCACAAACTGCGCGTCGGTGAAGTCGGCATTGTTGGTTATGCAATCGGTAAAGCAGAGCCTCGCATTGCTTCCAATGTATCTGGGGATTCGGCGCATTATGTCAATCCGCTGCTGCCTGATACCCGTTCCGAAATTGCGCTGCCATTGCAGGTAAGTTCAAACGTGATTGGCGCCCTGGATGTGCAAAGCCAGGAGGTCAATGCCTTTCAATCAGAAGATGTGCGCATTCTCCAGATTATGGCAGATCAGCTCGCGGTTGCGATTTCCAAAGCCAGTCTGTTGCACGAACTTCAAAATAACCTGGTCGAGCTGCAAGCTGCAACCCGTCAGTTCACCCGCCAGGGTTGGGAAGATTATCTTACAACATCACACGAGAAAGTCGGCTATCGATTAAACCGTGCGGGGGTACAAGCGATCACCTACCAGACGCCAGAAATTCGCCAGGCGCTCGCCATGCGGCAAACGGTAGTGCTTCCAGGCGCAGATCCGTCGGCAGATAGTTCACTTGTTGTGCCGATCAAATTGCGTGGACAGATCATCGGTGTGGTCAATTTGAAATTGGAAAATCAGGATGTGCCTGAAGAACTGGTTGAGTTTGTTGAAAATGCGTCTGAACGTCTGGCATTGGCGCTTGAAAATGCCCGTCTGGTTTCACAAATTCAGGGCAAGGCGGAGCGCGAACACCTCATCAGCGAAATTACATCTCGTGTGCGCGCAACGACTGATGTTGACCTCATCTTACAAACGACCGTCCGTGAATTAGGGCGCGTTCTCGGTGCATCCGAAGTGCTTATCCAGCTTCAGACACGCGATGATCAGGAGGCAGGCGCATGACCACTCAGGAAACCTACAAACCCGAAAATACACCTGCCCCGGATTTGTCTGAAAATATAAAAAACCTGCGTCGAACGCATGCATCGCAGTTATCCATCGCTTTCACCAGCTTGTTCGGAGTGATCTTCCTCTTTTCTTTGATCGGAGTATGGAAGAATCCCGTGCCACACCTGCTGGCAATTTCTGTTGTAATGCTGCTGTCGACAGCCGCCGCGGCATTCAGTCTGCTTGCCATCCACCGTAAACAACCGATACGAGCCATCCGGATTCTGGTCGGCACAGTTCACGTTGCCTTACTCGTCGTTTCATTGCTCATTGCTGGTACCGGTTTATCCTCCGGGTTGATGATCCTGATCATCACCCTCATCATCGCTTCGGCAGCGTTGGATACCCGCCAGACAAATATTGCCCTTTTGTTTGCCGTGCTTTCTGGCGCAGGGGCGATTATTCTGAATACGACCACTCCGGTTGGACAATTTTCTTCTCCAGCGTTTTCAATTTACTCGCCGGTGGCTTTGATCATAACTGTTGTTATCTTCTTTATTTTGCTGGCGGCAAAGTATTTGATTTCTACCCTGCAAATCCGCATCATCGTTACCTTGATGGGAATCGTCATTGTTCCCCTCATCGTCAATGCCTATATCACCAATACGACCCTGACAGATAAAATGCGCGAGGCGACCAATCAATCCTTAAACCTCGCCGCGGGTCAGACAGCCCAGAGC
>JBDKTF010000436.1:0-2231 GCA_039680295.1 Anaerolineaceae bacterium | reverse complement strand
GCTGCAAGAATGCGACCTTGCCGTTCTGAAACAGGCGCTCCTCGCCCTGTTTGCCTCCGAGAATATGAACCGCCTGATCACAATGATCCGCAAGGATGAGCTGGATGCCCTGGTCGCGCAGATGGATGCAGAAATTCTCCGTCGGCACCAGCAAACCGATCAGGCGTACATCACCGAAATCCTGAACCGTCTGCGCGCCTGCGGGTTGCAAATTCGGGTGGATGTCGATCTGGCGCTTTCCTACCTTCAGGCGCTGTTCATCCTGTATTACGAAAAAGACAAGCTGGCGCCTCACGCCGATCGCGTCCTCGACACATTCCTGACCGCCATGCTGACCGATTTGCTGGGCGCTGCGATCTCATGACCCCATTCTATAAAGCCAGAATCTATTATCCCTTGATGAAACGCTCCATCGGAGACACCGAAACCGGGGAACTGCGGCGCCGTTTACTGGCGCAGGCATCGGGCGAGTTGCTGGAAATCGGGGTCGGTTCCGGATTGAATCTGCCATACTATCCCGCTTCGATCGATGCGATCACCGCGGTCGACCCCAATGAGTCGCCGCTCGAGCCGACCGGTAAACCCGCGGTCCATTTCGAGCGAATGTCTGCCGAGGCACTGCGTTTTGAAACGGGCAGGTTCGACTGCGTCGTCAGCGCATACACCCTGTGCAGCGTGGCAGACCTGGCGCTGGTTTTGCGTGAGATCCAGCGGGTATTGAAACCAGGCGGAAAATACCTCTTTTTGGAGCATGGAAAAAGCTGGTTCCCCGCCGCTGCCGCGCTGCAAATGCTGGCGAATCCCTTTTATCGGCTGCTTGCCTGCGGCTGCCGCGTCAATCGCGACATGCTGTCTGCCATCGCTGGCAGCGGTTTGCAGATCAGCGCCGTCGAACGCATTCGTGTCCGGCGGCTTCCTGTTTCGGGATATTACTACCTGGGTTCGGCGGTAAAAACAACTCCGCCAGTTTCCCCCCCAGCCCATTGAAGACCATTCAACCCCAGAAGGGACTCAACCATGATGAAGCTAAAAGTGAACGTCATCTTCAATTTGATGACCCGGACTGCCCGTGCGGACATCATCCACACCTATGGGAGACCATTCTACCGCCAGTGGGTCGGCGCATCGAAAAAGCGGCTGCGTGAAATTCTGCCCGAAACCCCGGATATCGGCAGCAGCATCTTCTCCTTCAACTACCTGTATGGTCCATGTTACTTCGCCTGGTACGGCGGTTTCCTCACGCTGGGGATCGAGAAAGAGCGCGCCAGAGAATGGATCTGGCGGATCAACGAAGATTTTGTAAAAATCATTCCCCGCCCCCTGCTGCGCTGGTTTTGTAAAACCATGTACCTGGGATCTTTTCGAAGAAAAGCTGTGGAGGCAGAGCAGCGCGGAAAAGCGGGCACGCTTCACCCCTTTGATTGGCGAATCGAGTATACCGATATCGACGACCATACCTTTCGCATCAATATATATGAATGCGGCATGTTGAAACTGGCAAAAAAATTCGGGACGCTGGAGATGTTCCCGACCGTGTGCCGGATGGATTACCTGTTCTCGCATTATTTTGAGCAGGGCTTCGCCCGCACCGGCACGCTGGCAGACGGCAACGATTGCTGTAACTGCTGGTATCAGTTCCCGGGAACATGCGAGTGGGCGCCTGAAAAAGGATTTATCGACCGGAAGTAAAGGTCAACCAGAATGGATGCCCGATCGTCCTGGCGCATACAATGTGAAGGATAGCGGGCGGACCTGTGTGTCCGCCCGCTGTGTCGATAGCCTATGCTCCAGTCACCTCTTTTTTGAGATTCTCCCTGCCTGTCCCACGCATCAGCGCAGAATGAGCGGCAGGAACAAATCAAAGAATGGGATGCCGAAGTAATAACTGAAATCCTGCGCCGTGAGGACTTCCAGTCTGGAGCCGCCGTTGAACTCAGCGCGCGCCTGCCCCAGATTGGTGTATTGCCCATCGATGGCGACGCCATACGCCGCGCATATGATCTTCTCCGCGATGTTCAGGGTGCTCTTGGGACAGGTCACGCTCACGCCCGTATTGTCACTGACGGTCACGCTCATGACGGGCACGTTGCTCTGGTTGGTCAGTTCATAGGTCCAGGTCACCGGGAAACCGATGCCCAGCGTGGGACCCGGCGGATTGGCGGCATGAACGCCGTTTGTTTTCTTCACCAGATCCAGCGCCAACTGGTACCCATAATAATGAGACACATCGC
>JBDKTF010000302.1:0-7705 GCA_039680295.1 Anaerolineaceae bacterium | reverse complement strand
AGGATTGTCCGGGTAACCCAATTGCGGCGCACCCCGGTAGCGATCATTCCCCATGTGCTGGACGAAAGCATCGCATGTCCCGATGGCATGCCGAAGGATGTTTCTGCTCTGAATGCCTTCACACGCGTATCGAACCACTAGGGACGGGCGCCGTGGGAAAGCAGCTTGAAGTCTGCGTTGAACGCGGTGCTGAACATCAGAATAAGCCCCATACGCAGACCCAGGGCAGAATCCACACACCAATAAATGGCGGGCATGATTAACATGTAGAAGGATTCACTCCCCATTGAAGTGATCCAGCGCATAGGTTCAGCCAACCAGGTTCCCAGCGATTGGAGGAAAAGTGTGATCGTGATTTCAAAATTCCACAGTGCTTCCATGAAAATCCTCTCAGAATGTTGACGACGGCTTTATTTTTATTGTACACTCAATTCATGTCTCTATCGAATCGGCGCTGGTGGGATATTTACGCTGCTTTTTTATATCTGGCAGCGTTGCTTACAGCTGCCACCCGGTTGGAAGCGACCGATTGGACGCTTTACCTGGAGCGGGTGCAATTTGTGGCGCTGCTGGCGGGCATTCTTGGCATGGCATTGGGACTCAGCAGGTTTTCCCCAAAAAAGGTATTCTGGTTATCGGTTCCTTATACCCTGTTTGTCATCCCCTGGCAAATTGGCACAACGCTTGGGGAAGATATTCAGTGGCTGGAACGGCTTCAGAGCCTGGGCAGCCGCCTGGGATTGGCGTGGGGGCAGTTTGTTCATTCGCAACCGGTCAGCGACCCTATTTTGTTTTTGGTGCTCATGAGCATCCTCTTCTGGGTGATTGGCGTGGTGGGTGGATACCAACTGATGCGCTACGGCAATGCCGGTGTAGGGATTATCACAGCCGGAATCGCGCTCTTTTTGGTGAACAACTATCATATTGGATATAAGAGCTGGGGTTTTTACTTTGGTTTTTTCCTGTTGTTCTCGCTGCTGCTGCTTGGGAGAACCAATTATTTACAGCACCGTGTGACCTGGCAGCAGCAGGGGGTTACGGTTGCGCCTGATGCGGCTGTGGATATCAATCGGGTGCTGATCGGCGTGGTTCTGGCGGTTGTATTGATTGTCTGGAATTTGCCTGGAATTGCTCATGCTTTCAGTCCGGCGAGCAAATTCTATCAAAAGATTTCGAAGCCGTGGGTAACCATGCGCGATCGAGTGGGAGATGCCTTCAGCTCGTTGAAATCCTCGGTGGGATATTCGGGTGAGGCGTACGGCGACCAATTGGGTTTGGGCACACAGGCGCGCACCGGTGAAGATCTGATTTTCACGGTGCAGGCGGATGAGATTCCGCCGGAAGGAACCCATTATTACTGGCACGGACGCAGTTACGATCAATATCAACAGGGCGTCTGGAAAAATACGTTTACCAACCGGATGACGATCACGGCAGACGATCAGCTCGATGTTCCGTACTGGAGCGGACGGGAGGATGTTCAGTTTACCTTTTCGCCGCAGGTTCCCCGCCTGGATTTGTTTTACACAGCGCCCCAGCCATTCTGGTTCAGCCGCCCTGGTGAGGTTCTGTCCGCTGAATTGGCGCCGGGAGAATTGGACGTGCTCAGTGTTTTCCCGCGTCCCGGTTTACGTGCCGGCGATGTATATCGTGTCACCAGCCGGGTGTCTGCGCCCACGGCGCGCATGTTAAGAGAAGCTGATACGGATTATCCGGAGGTTATTCGCAGATATTATTTACAGGTTCCGAATGATCTCTCACCGCGAGTGGCGGAACTGGCTCAGACCATTGCGGGGGAGCTGTCAAATTCATACGATCAGTCCACCGCAGTGACCAACTGGCTTCGCGACAATATCCGTTATTCTGCCGAACTGCCCGAGATCCCGGCGGGCAAGGATCCATTGGAGTGGTTTCTTTTTGAAAAAAAGAGAGGTTTTTGTAATTACTATGCCACTGCCGATGTGATCATGCTGCGGACGCTGGGCATTCCCGCGCGGATCGCTGTGGGGTTTGCCCAGGGCGAAGTGGGAGATGAGGGTAAAGCTTATACGGTTCGCAGCAAAGATGCACATGCCTGGGTGGAGGTTTATTTCAACAATTATGGATGGGTTGAATTCGAGCCCACCGTGATTCAAGCGCCTTTTGTGCTGCCCAGTGGAGACACTTCAGAAGAAAATCCAGAAGACATGCCTGGGCACGGTTTTGGTCGTGATACCGGCGCACTGGAAGAAACCCCTGGAATATCGGAGGAGCTTGTTACTCCCATGCCAACCCCGGCTGTTCGACCGCTTCAACCGTGGATGGTGGGAATGTTGATCTTCATGGTTTTGCCGGTGATTGGATTGATAATGTTCTTCCTCCAATCCCGGCTGAATCTTCCGCCTCTTGCGGTTTTGTTGGAGCGTCGTTTGGAACAGGGCGGCAAGCAGCCGCCGCAGTGGATACGCCGTTGGGCGCGCAGCTCGGTGTTGACGCCCCTTGAACGTGCTTTTCGTTCTGTGAACACCGGATTAAGGTGGCTTTCACATTCACCTGACCCTGCCTGGACACCGGCAGACCGTGTCGCCGCCCTGGTAAAAGAGTTACCCGCTGCTGGTGACGCATTGGCAATTCTTCTGGTAGAATATGAACGGGGCACCTACAGCCTGCATGAAGTTCATCTGGAACGTGCGAAGCAGGCAAGCCGCCAGGTGCGGCTGCTCACCCTGCGTACCTGGGTAAATCGACGGTTCCAACGCCGTAAGCCATCGAATCCATTATTGGATCACATTAAGGGCAATCAAATTGGATAATTCCTCTTCATCGTCATCAAATTCGTTTCTGACTGATCTATTGACTCAGACGACACAATCCATGGAACAATCCATGGATTTTTTACTGAAGAAGCGTCCTGCAACCCTGCCGGTCTCTTTTTACGACAGCATGACGCGCCTGTCCACCAGTCTGAAACATCTTGATCATGCAGTGCGTGAAATGGACGAAGAGCGGCAAAAACTGAGCGCGCTGGCTGGAATCGGCGAAGTGGTCAATTCATCGCTGCGATTGGAAACCGTGCTGGAAATTGCAATGGATACGATCATCCGGTTGACCAATGCTGAACGTGGATTCTTGATGCTGCGTGGAACCAGCGGCGAGATGGAAATTCAGGTGGCGCGCAACTGGGATCAGACCACCGTGGCATCAGGCGATTTTTCCATCAGTTCAACCATTGTGAAGGAAGTGGCAGAGAAACAGACACCGGTTCTGACCACCAATGCGCAAAACGATCCGCGCTTTGATGGGCAGCAAAGTGTGATGGTGAATCAATTGCGTTCCATTCTGTGCGTGCCGTTGGAAATCAAATCTTCCCTTCTGGGTGTGATCTACGTGGATAACCGGATTCGGTCAGGCATTTTCTCAAAAATGGAACTGGAGTTATTGACGGCATTTGCCAATCAGGCAGCGGTTGCCATTGAAAATGCCCGCCTGTTTCGTTCGATCAGCCTGACGCTGGAAGAAGTGACCGAGCTGAAGAATTTGATGGACAATGTTCTGG
The DNA here is from genome assembly GCA_039680295.1 of Anaerolineaceae bacterium. Taxonomy (GTDB): domain Bacteria; phylum Chloroflexota; class Anaerolineae; order Anaerolineales; family Anaerolineaceae; genus JBDKTF01. Next base: position 4,170 of record JBDKTF010000302.1, on the reverse strand, counting down.
CGTCCATTGCCAGTGGTGTGATTACCGCGGATGTGGAAGATAAAATCATCCTGACCAACCGCGCCGCAGAATCGATCCTTGGGCGGGCGGGACGCGAACTGGTGGGGCATCCACTGCTTGAAGAAGTCCCCCCTCTGGCAAGCGCGCTGCAGCCAATGATCGACCGTGTGCTTCAAACCAATCAGCCGGTGATCGGAATGGAAACCAGCCCAGACCTTCCCAGCCGTGGGGTTGTCGATTTGCGCTTTAACCTTTCGCCGTTGAAGGATGCCCAGCAGCGCACACAGGGGGTGGCGATTGTGGTGGACGACCTGACCGAGAAGAAGCGTCTGGAACGCCAGCGGCGTTTGTTCGAGCGCATGGTCTCTCCAGCGGTGATCGACCAGCTTGATCCAGACCGGTTGGAATTGGGCGGCAGCCGGGCGGAGATCACCGTCCTCTTCGCCGACATACGCGGTTTTACCAGCTTTGCCGAACTGCTTGACCCGGTGGAACTGGTCGCTGTGCTGAATCAGTATCTGGCAACGGCGGCGGATGCCGTGCTGCAGCAGGAGGGTACCATTGATAAGTTCATGGGGGATGCCGTGATGGCATGGTTCAATGCGCCACTCGCCCAATCCGATCATCCCATGCGTGCGGTTCGGGCTGCTCTTGTGATGCAAAGCCGCATTAAAGCGCTGCACGCTCGTCTGCCTGAAACACAGCATCTGTCATTCGGGGTGGGGATTCACACCGGAGAGGCAGTGTTGGGATTGGTGGGCACAGAAAAGCGGTTGGAGTATACGGCGATGGGGGATTGTGTGAACACGACCAAACGGCTGCAAGAAAATGCTGTTTCGGGACAGATTCTAATCAGCGCCCAGACGTATGCGTTGGTGCGAAACAATGTCGTTGTACGGACAGTGGAACCGATGTTGGTCAAAGGGAAACGCGCACCGCTGGAAGTCTACGAGGTGCTCGCTGCTCGTTAAGGTCAGATCAGGCTTTCGCAGCCAATAATCAATCGATACATTGCGGACATGCCTTTTTCAATCGGGGCAATCTCCAGACTTTCTGCAAGCGTATGTGAACCTTTGCCGGTTGTAATTCCCAGACAAATTGCCGGATAGCCCAAACTGAGTGGAATATTGGCGTCTGTCGAACCGATGCTGGTTTGAGTGTGCAGACCTTCGGCTTGCAATGCCTGGACCGCCTGCTTGACCAACGGATGTTGGGCAGAAATTTCTCCAGACGGGCGCTTGCCGATGATTTCTGAAGTGCAGGCGATTCCATCCTGATTGATGTTACGAACAATTTCTTCCACCTGCTGGCATAAGAACTGGAGATTTAATTGTCCTTCGGAGCGCAAATCCAGTTCCAGACTGGCGTCAGCGGCAAGGCTGTTGATGGTCGTGCCGCCGTGGACCACACCAACGTTGAGCGTGGTTCGCGGTTTGCTTGGAATAGGCAGCGCAGTAAGGCGGGTGATCAGTTTCCCGATCTCGTGGACAGCGGAAGGTTTGCCATAATCCGCCCATGAATGCCCCCCGCGAGTGTGGATTTGAATTTTATAACGCTGCACTCCCAATGCGCGGTGAAAAATGACGCCCAGCCCCATGCCTTCCAGGATGATGTAAGCAGCCGGGTCTCCGCGGAAATGGTTTACCACGGAGGTCATTCCATGCAGGTTACCCAGACCTTCTTCGCAGACATTTGCAACCAGGTAAATATCTCCTGCCGGAATGTGATGTTCTGCACGCAGTATCCAGAGCAGACCGAAAAGGGCTGCCACCCCAAGAGAGTTATCTCCAATGCCGGGTCCGGCGAGCGTATTCGATGAGCGGGTCAGGGTCAGGTCTGTACCCAGCGGAAAGACCGTATCCAGATGGGCGCTGACGATCAGAGGGCGGGCATTTCCAGACCCGGCGATGCGAGCAATTACGTTGCCGGCATCATCCTGATAAACGGCATCCAGTTTTTCCGATTCAAAGGCATGGAAGACATACTTCGCCCGGTCCGCTTCGTGAAAAGTGGGTGCGGCAATCCGTTGTATCTGACAGGCGCGCTCCACGATCTTTTCGAGCAGTCCAGGGGGAAGGGTCATATGCGTTGAATCCTTTCGTGCAGGGCTTCAAGACGAGCCTCTGCCAGACCGGGAAGCGTGTCCAGTGCGTATGCATAACCGCTGCCTTGCAAAATCAATGAGGCAGAGATATTTCCCTGCATGACCGCCTGGATGGGGTCGTAACTGGTGCGGTAACCGGTGAGGAAGCCGCCGCAGAAGGCATCACCGGCGCCGGTTGGATCGGCGATGGGAACGGGATACGCAGGAATAAACCAGCGGGTTTTCGATGCGCCTTCATACAGAATTTGCCCGCGCAAACCGCGTTTGGCGACGATGATATCGCAGCCGTAGCCGGATAACGTTTCCATCATTTCGTATAGATCTTCACTGCGTCCCTGGAAAAGGTTGCGTATTTTATCTTCTGATGCAATGAATGCGGTGAGACCGCTTACAATGGCGGGAATGTCATCCCAATAGACCGGATTCATGTACCCGGCAGATGGATCGAGCGTGATGGTGGTTACATGTCCCTGCCGCAGCGTGGAAGGCAGCAGCGAATGTGAAAGATAGTCCAGGGGGCAGATATGCGCCGCATTGGCATCCAGATAATCGGATGGAATTTCATTGACGCGGATGGACAACGGGGTGACACGCGTGCGGCTGTCCAGTGTGGGAGTGGGTGGGGAATAATCCAGCAGCGCGCGCGGAAATGGCTGTCCGATGCGGAGGAAGTGCGCCACCGGATCTGCGATCACACGTTCGTCCGGTTTGGGGTAAGCAGCAAAGCGGCGCAGATCAATGGATTCGGGTGTGATGGCAATTCCGCGTCGATCAAAGCCGTGATCGGCAAAGTCATCCAGCCATTGCTGCGGGTAATCTTCGCCGACCCGACCGATCAATCCTATGGATTGCTCCCAGATCGCTGCGCCGACCGCAGCGTAAATCAAACTGCCGCCGGGAATGTCCACACTGGCTTGATTTTCAGGCGTGACAATAAAGTCGCGTTTTAACTTTCCGGCGATCAGGTATTTCAGGAAGGATTCTGATTCCATGGTCTACATTATACAATAAACTTATTACATGACGGTTTGGGTGGGTGACCACCAATCCACCGGCGAATACTTGCCCGGTCTTCACGATATTCCTGGGATTGCATCCATGAATGGAAAACCGCCCGGCAGCGTTCCAGGCGGTTGATTCTTTGAGTCATGTATTGACATGCAAATGCAATTATCAGCCTTTGCCCGAATCGGAGATCATGCGGAGAACACCCAGAAGCCCCATACCGATTTTAACCCCATCTCCCGCGGTCAATTTTGGCTTCTCCTGAGACGATTCAGCTCTTTGGACGAGAATGTAGGCAGCGCCAAGACCAGTCAATGCGCCTACAACGGCGCCGATGATTAAGAATTTGGTTTTCCAGTTAGGTTTGCTTTCCATGGATGTCTCCGCTCTCTTTCAGGATACCTTATGTTTGCCGATTGCGCGTATTTTCGCATTGAAGGATTGAACATTGATGATGGGTTGGACGACTGCATCAGCGGCTTTACGCAACACGGCTGCTGCCTGGTTTACTGCGTTTTGGACACGGCTGGCGGTGAGAGGCAGCCCCCGGTTGGCGCGCGTCAGCAGATAGATCATCAAAATCAGCAGTATCAGTGCCACCAACCCGAAGGCGGCTGACGGCAGAATGATGGCATAGATGAGCGACAATGAAGACAGACGGCTGATATTGTCACTGCCGCTGACCCCACCGAGAATTACCAGCACCGCAAGTGCCAGAATGATTACAATGCTGAGACCCAGAGGCAGCCATACCTGACGGACCATCTGAGCACGGTGCGCTGCTTGCGTTTTGGGGTTTGGTTTGAGTGGGGCAGACATTGGATCGTTCATATTTTCATTTTACCCGAGAAAGGCTGCGGCGAAAAGCGGTTATTCCAATCCTAAACGGGCTTTGAGATTGTCAGTATATGTCTCCAGATCGACTTCGCGGCGCGCGACACCTGTATCCATGGCTGCTTTTGCTACTGCAGGAGCCACCCATAAACAAACACGCGGATCAAGCGGTTTGGGAACCACGTAGTCGCGCCCAAATTCCAGATGGTCCACATCATAAGCGCGCA
>JBDKTF010000567.1:0-3552 GCA_039680295.1 Anaerolineaceae bacterium | reverse complement strand
CTACGCGTTGATTGGCGGATTTGTCAGCCTGTTGAGTTTTACGCTGCAGGGCGCCATTTTCCTCACGCTCAGAACCACCGATTTTATCTATGAAGGCGCTCGCAGAATTGTCAATGCTCTGTGGATTCCGGTTGCCCTTCTGGCTGTCATTCTGGTCGTGTTCACAAACTATGAAACCGATCTCTTTGCTGCCGCCGGCGCACGGGCGGCGATTCCACTGATCGGCGCGCCAATAGCGATCATCGCCGCTGGTTACCTCTTCAGACTCCGTCGTGAAGGCTGGGCGTTCACAGTCAACAGTCTGGCAATCCTGCTCTTCGTGGCGGCGCTCTTCCTCGGACTATACCCGCGTGTGATGGTCTCCAGTCTCGACCCTGCCTGGAGCCTGACGGTGGCAAACACAGCTTCTGGTGCCACCACGCTCAGGACGATGTCGATCATCGCTCTCATCTTCGTGCCTATTGTTCTGGCGTATCAAGGCTGGTCTTATTGGATTTTCCGCAAACGCATCGTGGAGAAAAAAGAAGCCCTGCATTATTGATCCACGCTCATTGATCCTGATAAATTTGACTGGGGCGGAGAAATACCGCCCCAATTTGATCCTACACTGATGAATCTCGATTCTCGCCTGCTTCGTGTTTCTCGCTCCAGTCGTCTGCCACTGGTTGTGACCGTTCTTTCCGGTCTGCTGGGCGGTATTTTCATCGTACTGCAAGCCAGCCTGATGGCAAAGGGGATCAACCGTGTTTTTCTTGGCGACGCAGATCTCGCAGATGTATCCGGCTTGCTGCGCCTGCTGGCAATCATCATCCTGGGACGTGCGCTGATGTCCTTTACGAATGAACTCAGCGGCAGTCAAGCCGGGATCCAGATCAAAACCGAACTGCGCGAAGCCGCCTTCGACCACCTCCAACATCTGGGACCGGCTTTTACTTCTGGGGAAAGCAGCGGTGAGATTTCGAATACCCTCGTGGAAGGTATTGAATCGCTTCAGGCATATTTCAGCCAATACCTGCCTCAGGTTGCACTCTCTGCGCTTATTCCAGTGACCATTTTGCTGGTGGTTTTTCCATTGGACTGGCTGACTGGCTTGATTTTGCTGTTGACCGCCCCGCTGATCCCCGTGTTCATGGCATTGATCGGCAGTGTTTCCGCCAGGCTCACCCGCAAACAATTTCTGGCGCTCTCGCGCATGAGCGCCCATTTTCTGGACATGCTCCAGGGTCTGACCACACTAAAAGCCATGTCGCGCAGCGCTTCCGCTGCCAGCAGCATCGCCCGTGCCAGCGAAGATTACCGTCAGACCACCCTCAATGTTCTGCGCGTTACCTTCCTTTCCGCGCTGGTATTGGAACTTGTCGCCACCATCAGCACCGCGGTAGTCGCCGTGCAGATCGGGCTGCGTCTGTTATATGGGCGGATTGGTTTTGAGGAAGCCCTTTTCATCCTCATCCTCGCTCCTGAGTTTTACCTGCCGCTGAGGGCACTGGGTCTCCGTTATCACGCCGGAATGACCGGCGTCACCGCCGCCCAACGCATTTTTGCAATTCTCGAAACACCCCTGCCCCAATCGGCAGAGCCTGCACCCGCACACCTTCCGACAGATATCTTCCCGCTGCGGTTCGAGAATGTTTCGTTTACCTATCCGGGGAACATCCAACCCGCCCTCGAAAATATCACTTTCACGTTGAACCGCGGCGAAAAATTGGCGCTGGTGGGCGCCAGCGGCGCCGGGAAGAGCACCATCTTTCAACTTCTCCTTCGCTTCCAGTCTCCCACCGCAGGCAGAATTACCATCCACGAGATCCCGTTAGAGCAGATATCGCCCGAATTCTGGCGCCGTCAACTCGCCTGGGTCTCTCAATCGCCCTTTCTGTTCCACGATACTCTGGCTGCCAATCTGCGCCTCGCCCAGCCTACCGCCAGTGAAAACGATCTGTGGCATGCAGCCCGCCTTGCCCGTTTGGATCCAGTGATTCAAGAGCTGCCGCAGGGACTGAACACAGATATTGGGGAAGGAGCTGTGCGTCTCTCCGGAGGACAGGCGCAGCGCGTGGCGCTGGCGCGTGCATTCCTGCGCAATGCACCGCTCCTGCTGCTCGACGAACCCACCGCCAGTCTGGATCCCCGCGAGGAAAGGCTGCTGCACGCTGCTACATCTGCAAGCACCGCAGATCGTACGGTGTTGATCATCGCCCACCGTCTCTCCACCGTTCTCGATGCTGACCGCATTCTGGTGTTGGAAAATGGAAAAATCGTGGAAAGCGGCACCCCCGCAGAATTGCGCCGTCAGGGGACTGCGTTCGCCCGGCTGCTGGCTGCTCATGAGGGAGGCGCTAAATGAAAACCTTTCTGCGCCTGCTCCATTTTCTCAAACCTTTTCTGGGGTGGGTGGCAGTTTCCATCCTGCTTGGGGTACTGACAATTGCCGCCAACGTGGGATTAATGGCATCCTCAGCGTATCTCATTTCTGCTGCTGCGCTGCATCCCTCCATCGCTGAACTGCAGGTGACCATCGTCGGTGTGCGTTTCTTTGGCATCAGCCGGGGCGTATTTCGCTATGCCGAGCTGTTGGTCTCACATTCGGTCAATTTCAAGCTGCTATCCAACCTGCGAGTATGGTTCTATCGAAAGCTGGAACCCCTGGCGCCAGCCCGGTTGATAGACATCCACAGCGGCGACCTGCTGACGCGCGCGGTTAACGATATTGAAACGCTGGAAAATTTCTACGTTCGGGTGGTCGCTCCGCCGGTTACGGCAGCCATTGTCACCCTGGGAATGCTTGTTTTTCTGGCAAATTATTCTCTCACATCCGCGCTGGCGCTGGTCGCATTCCTCCTGACGGTAGGTGTCGGATTACCCACGCTTGCTGTCATTTTGAGCCGTGGACCCGGACGGCGATTGATCGAAAACCGCGCCCGATTGCAAACCGCCCTGATCGATGGCATTCAGGGTCTGAGTGACTTGCTGGCATATGGTCAGCAGGAGAACCAGATTGCTCTCATTCGGCAGATCAACCGCGAGAACGCCCACATTCAAACACAACTGGCTGTTTTGAATGCTGCAAACACCGCTCTGGGTGTTCTGTTGAGTAACCTGGGTATGCTGGCAATCATGATTTTCTCCATCCCGCTGGTCGCTCAAGGAAATCTGGATGGTGTTCTGCTCGCAGTTCTGGCGCTGGCTGGACTCGCCAGTTTTGAAGCGGTCACCCCGCTACCGATTGCCGCACAGCAATTGGAAGTATGTCTGCAAGCCGCCCGCCGTCTCTTCGACCTTGTGGATTCAGAACCTGCCGTCAGTGACCCTGCCCACCCACTCTCCCTTCCCACTTCCACCGATCTGCGTTTCCAAAATGTCACGTTCAGCTATGCGCAAGATTTGCCATTGGCTCTGGATCACTTCTCTTTCGATTTGCCTGCCGAGAAACATCTGGCAATCGTCGGACCCAGTGGGGCGGGTAAATCCACATTGGTGAAGTTGCTGCTGCGTTTTTGGGAACCTGATTCCGGGCAGATTTACCTGGGTAATTTGGATATACGCAGTCTCAAG
>JBDKTF010000348.1:0-1769 GCA_039680295.1 Anaerolineaceae bacterium | reverse complement strand
CGGAGAGAAGGATTCGGTCAATGTCCCCAGACCGGCTCCGTCCAACCCCTGGCAGGCGCTGGTGAGATGGTTGGATGCCTGCGAGAGATGATCCTGCGAAGTCGGTCCTGACAGGGTTAGCATCTGTTGATGCAGCTCGCCTCCCATCAATACCATCACCAGCAGTACCTGCCGCCCGCGCGTGCTGATCAGCTCAATATGCTTGATGCGCGCCTGTTCGGGGTGCGGTGAAGTGACCAGCGAAGCGGCGCGTGACTGGTTTGCCAGCACCGAAGCAGCCAGGCGCATCCATTGTTCGATGTCCTGGCGGGTCTGGTAGAACTGGTGCGAGATGGTATGCCGCATGGCAGGGGGCAGTTCGCTCTGCTGCATGGCGCGGCTGACGAAAAAGCGGTAACCTTCCTCCGTGGGCACCCGCCCGGCGGAGGTGTGCGGCTGGCGCAAATAGCCCATCTCGGTCAGCGCCGCCAGCTCATTGCGCACCGTGGCGGAACTCATTTCCAGCCCATAGCGCTGTACCATGTGCTGAGAACTGACCGGTTGGGCGGTTTTGATGTAATCATGCACCGCCAGTGTCAGCAAAAATTTTTGTCGGTCGGTTAATTCCATCTTTTTGCCTTATTTTTTAGCACTCTCGCGTCGAGAGTGCTAAAACACGATATTCATGATACCATGTATAAGAATTTACGTCAAGCAAGGGTGAGAGTCCGTCGATCCGTCACGCCCTGTCTCCCCGGTAAAGACCATACCCCACATACGGGAAAAACCGGCGGGCGGCAGACAGCATTTCACGGGTGAAAAAAGTGCGCCGGATGCTGTCATCTTTGATCCCCGCAGCCATCGCATTGAAATATGCGCCGACCCCGTCCACTGCCAGATGACTGCGCATCTGTTCCCACAATCGAATGGGACGCACTTCGGCGGTGACGTGGACGAATCCCGCCTCTGCCAGCAGCGCTTTCCACGCCTGCTCCTGAAGTGCATGGATGCCGAAGAGGTCCGCCAGCAGCCGGGGTAATTCTGGCGGCGGCGGCTTGAGAAACGTAAATTCATTGGCGCCGAAAACGCCCCCATCTTTCAGCACCCGGTGAATTTCCCCCATCACCGCTGATGCCGCGCAAAACACGATCACCGATTCGACCACCACGGCATCGAAGATCCCGTCCGGGAAAGGCAGGCGGTGCGCGTCGGCGCAAAGCCATGAAATGCGTGCCCGCGCCGCCGGTTGATTCACGCGCTGTTGAGCGGTGCGCAGGTTTTGCGGCAGCAGGTCCAGCGCAGTCACCTGCACCCCATACGTTTCCGCCAGCAGACGGGTGGTTGTGCCGGTGCCGCAGCCGATATCCAGCACCCGCTGACCCGGCGCCAACCGGCAGCCAGCCAACAGACGCCGCGTGGCGAAAACACCCCCCAGATGTTCGGTGACACCGCCCTTTTTCCAGATGTCAAAGGGAGTGAAATCTGGCATGGAATCCGGCACGGTTTTCTCCTTCCCTACCCAGAGAAATCAGCCATTTTCATGCTTATTGTATGTGATTTTGATCTGTTTGGATTGAATGGATACCTGCGGCAGCGTGAATTATTCCCACTGAACATCGTCTAGATCGCTGTGCTTCTTGGGCACAGGCAGGCGCAGATTGACGCGCACCGCCAGTAGACGCAGCCCGGCGGTGGCAATGACGCCCACCACCGAAGGGATGGGCGCATGAACGCCCAGCTTGAGCAGCACCAGGTATATCACCGCGCCCACGATCGAGCAGGTGGCATAA
>JBDKTF010000484.1:0-9079 GCA_039680295.1 Anaerolineaceae bacterium | reverse complement strand
CGGTAACTGCGATTGCGTAGCACCAGATCTCTAAACATGGCATGCTCCTGATATAAGGATTCGGATAAATTTATATCATTATAGCGCATGCTTCCGCAGGATGATCACAAAACCTTGCAGTTTGTTTCAAAAACAATCATGTCAACCAAAAAAACAAAATCCCCATCCGGTCGGGATGGGGAGAAGGATCATGCTGTTCTTATTCCGGTCCGCCGCCGGGATGAACAATAATTTCGTTCACCTCTGCCGCCACGGCGCTGGCGGGTTTGGCGCGGCGCAGATCGTCGAAAAGCGGCAGGCAGCCGGTGCGTACTGCATTTTCTGCGTACAGATACATGGCAGCCGACCATGCCTGTTGACCAAACCCCATGGGGTGTCCACTTTCGCCGTGCATCCACTCGTTGAACTCCCATTTTTGGTCTGCCCCCTGACGATTCCCCTCTGCAAGCAGCTTCAATAACCGGTTGGATTCTGCCTCCCAACCGCGCTGCACCAGGGCTGCCACATGAAAACCGCCGATCATCGTCCAGATGCCGCCGTTATGATACTGGTGCGGCAGATTCAGATTGCGGCTGCGGTAATACTCGCGCCAGTCATTCTCACCAGGGTAGATGGGCGGATGGATGGCTTTGGTGGGATACGGCTCTGCCATACCCACCTGGTACATATAGCGCAAAATATGTTCCGCATGGTGACCATCCGCCACACCGGTGAGAATCGCGAGCAGGTTGCCCAGACTGTCGCACCAATCGCCGTATTCGCGGAACGCCACCCACGGCAGATAAAAGGGACGGCTGGAAATGGTGCCGATATTGTGATAGACCATGAACCATTCCAACCGGAACGATTTGAGTTTTTCCAGATGTTCGGCAAAATGCTCCGCCACCCAGCAGCGGTCCACCCACAGCAGCAGGTTGAGCCGTTCGTGAATGCCCGCCGCGTCTGGACCACAGCCGTGATCCGCCAGAGTGGAATCGCCCAATACCTTTGCCATCTCCTGGTATGCCAGCACCGCCGCATAATAAAGCACGTTGTCATACAGAGTGTTGTAACGCACCGAGAGCAGGTCCATCCAATTGCCCGCCTCGGGCACTTCCAACAAACCGCATTCATTCATATCCTGATAGAGCAGCCAGATGCGCGCCCGGTCGATATGCTCCCAATGCTTACTGATAAACGCGCGGTCGCCGGTCAATTGAAAATACAAATAGCTGCCCAGAATAAACCAGAGGTTCGGGTCGAGCGCGCCCGCATTTTCGGTGCTCACGTACCCTGTATCGGTATTGACATTCAACTGGATCAACCCGCAGCGGGATTGGTACTGGATCATTGTTTCCAATGAGGCTTTCCCCGCAGCGATCAGCTCTGAATCGCCCGAAGCGGCGGCGCCCAGAAATGTGATCATACTGTCGCGCGCCCATACCTGCGGGTAACCCGCTGCCAGCCCCGATGCGCGAAATCCGCCGGGGGTGATGCAGCGGTGCAAAATATCCAGCGCGTGTTGGCGCGCTTCCTGTATCAAAGACTCATCCGCTTTCATTCTTATCCTTTCACGGCGCCGGTGACCATACCTTCAATAAAGGAACGTTGGAAGAAGAGATACACCAGCACGATCGGTCCCGCCACCATCAACGAACCGGCTGCCAACAGCGGAATATCCGCTGTGTGTCTGCCCTGGAAGAATGCCAGCCCCACCGGCAGTGTGCGCATGGTTTCGCTCTGCACCAACACCAACGCCAGTAAAAATTCGTTCCACGTCCACATAAACACCAGCACAATCAGGGTTTGCAGCGCGGGCTGCGCCAGGGGGAACATCACCCGCCAGAGGGTTTGCCAGCGGTTGGCGCCGTCGATGGCAGCCGCGTCGATCAATTCGCGCGGCGACGAGCGGAAGAACGCCGTCATCCAGAAGGTACCGAAACTGACGCTCAACCCGATCTGGGGCAAAATCAGCGCCCAGTAGGTGTCCGTCAGCCCCCAGTTATGCAGGACGTGATACAGCGGAATGACCACCGCTTCGAAGGGGATCATGAAGCCGATCAGCATCAACCCGAAGAGCAGATTCTTCCCCGGAAAACGCATCGTGCCAAACGCGTAGCCCGTCAGGGTGGAAAGCAGCGTGCTCACCACCACCACCGGTATCACCACGATCACACTGTTGCGAAAATAGAGATTAAACCGCCCCTGCGTCCAGGCTTTGACAAAGTTCTCCAGCGACCAGCTGTGAGGCAGCGCCAGCGGACCCGAAATCACTTCTGTGTTGGTTTTGAACGCGCTCAAGGCAATGCCCGCAATGGGCAAAAAGACCATCAGCAGCATCAATGTCAAAACCAGATAGGTGGGAAGCAGACGGTACCAGCGTCGCGGCATGGTCACTCCTCCGGCTCCGCCTGAAAGCGGAGGATAAAGAATGAAATGGCAAAAATCACCAGCGCCAGCACCGTGGCAACCGCCGCCGCATAGCCGATGCGGTTCAACTCAAACGCTGAGCGATACACCAGGAACGATGCGACCAGCGTCTGGTCGCCCGGACCGCCCTTGGTGGTCACAAAGATCAGATCGAAAATCTTCAGCGCCGCAATCAGCGTGGTGATGAGCGCCACGATCATTTCGGGACGCAGCGCTGGCAACGTGATGAAGCGGAACTGCTGCCAGCCGTTGGCGCCGTCCAACTGCGCCGCTTCGTAGTAATCTGGCGATATCCGCTGCATACCCGCCAGAAACAACACCATGCAGAAACCATATTGAACCCATGTGCCAACCGTTCCCACAGCAGGCATCGCCCAGGTAAAATCTCCCAACCAGGAACGCGTCAGCGCTCCCAATCCAACCGCTTTCAGGATTACGTTCAGCGGACCAAATACCGGGTTGAAAATCCAACGCCAGATCACGCCCACCACCACCATACTGATCACCTGCGGCAGGAAAAGCCCCACGCGGAAGAAGGTCATGCCGGGTAATTTGGCACGTCCAATCAAACTGGCAAGGAAAAGCCCCAGCATGATGGGCAGAATGGAATAGAAAAAGATGGCAAACAGGTTGTGGGAAAGCGCCAGAAAGAACTGGTTGTCTTGCAGCAGTGTACGGTAGTTTTCCAACCCCACAAAGGTGCGGCTGGCGCTGAAACCATCCCATTGATAAAAGCTGGTGCGCACGGTCTCAAAAATGGGATAGAGCACAAAAACGGCGTAAATTAAGAGACCCGGCGCGAGAAATACCCATCCCAGGTAGCGCGATTCCCCCGGTAAATTGGTCGGCTCATTTTCTGCCATCTGCAAATCAATCGTTACAGCAAAAGAATACTTCTGGAAACATTCATTCAGGGAAAAGCTGCGCAGGTCATCCCAAACATCAGGGACCCACCAGCCAGATCAATGGGAAGGGGCGGACCTGTACGTCCGCCCCATTCAATGATCTGATCAGAATTTACTTGGTGGTACCTGCCAGGAAAGCCGCATAATCGGCTTCAATCGCTTTCACCGCGTCGGCTGGCGTGGTTTGCTCACCGAACACCTTTTGCAGTTCCGCGACCAACGTATCGTAGAACGTGGGGGTTGCCCAGTCAATGTAGTGACCCACGCCGTTGTCCTTGTTGATCTTGTCCCAGGCTGCCACGGTATCCGCGAAGATGGAGCCTGCTTCGATCTTGGTTTCAGCCGGAATGGGCATGGCAGGAACGATCTGCGCTTCCGCCCAGAGCTGAGCCGCGCGCGAACCGGTCATCCAATCCAGATAGGCGGCTGCCAGGTCGGCATGCGCGGTGGTCTTGCGGATGGCGTAGGGCACACCCACACCGCCGATCGCGAACGCAGGGGCATCCGCAGTCTTCTGCGGCAGCAGGAAGAATCCAAACTTCTGGTCGCTGCTCGCCAGTTCACCCGCCAGCCAGGAACCGGTGATCATCATCGCGCCCTGACCCGATTTGAACAGCGCAGTGCTGTCGTCGTAGCCGATACCCGCAAAGCCATCGGTGAAATAACCGGCTTTCACCCAGTCCTGCATGGTCTGCGCCGCCTGAACGTTTTCAGGGGTGTCGAAGCTGACGTTGTTCACGCCGTAGACCAGGTTATTCATATAATCATGGTCCACCAGAATATGCTGAACGCTGCTGAATTCATGAATGCCAGGCCAGCCGTCCAGATTGCCGAAGGTGATGGGGGTCTCGCCAGCGGTTTTGATGGTCGACAAAAGCTTCGTAAATTCGTCGAAGGTGGTGGGGATTGTCCAGCCATTGGCTTCGAATTTTGTCTTGTTGTAATAAACACCGACAACTTCCGCCGTGGGGCTCACGCCGAACAGGCTGCCTTCGCCGAAGGTCTTGCCGTCTTCGGTGAAGCGGTTGCGGCTGCTCACGCTGGCAGAGAAGCGGTCGTTCCATTTGTACTGGTCGGCATAGCTGTCCAACGGCAGCAGCAGACCGGCTTCCACCAATGCGCCCATACTGCTGCGCCCCTGATTTACCTGTGAAACATCCGGACCATCTGCTTCACTCAACGCCAGTTTGACGGTGGTGTTCAGATCATCCAGCGTCTTCGAAACGCGTTCAATCTTGACACCAGGGTGTGCAGCTTCGAATTCCTTATCAAGCGTTTCAATGACGCCGCTTTCGACGTCGCGGTAGAACTGATCCCAAACCACCAGCGTCACCGCTTCAGCGGCTCCGGTCGCGGAAGGGGCTTCTGTGGCGGCAGGAGCTTCTGTGGCAGCAGGCGCCTCGGTCGCAGCGGGGGCTTCCGTGGCTGCCGGCGTGGCAGCCGGTTGGCAAGCCGCCAACAGCACGCTCAAAACCAGGACGATGCTAACGACGAGCATGGACTTACGCATGATTCTCTCCTCACTTATGAATAGGGTAACCGCTTAGACAGCGCAAAAAATCAGACCCTCCATCTGCGCCATCCTACATTCGTCATTGTATATCCCAGAAGGAAGGCTGTCAAGAAAGGGTGTTAAAGCTGAGCGATCACCGCCGTGAGACTTTTCTGGCAAGACTATTGCCGAGCGCCTGAATTCCTTGCACCATGACAATGAGCAGCACCACCGTTGCCACCATCACGCCGGTCTCGAAACGCTGGTAGCCGTAACGAATCGCCAGATCTCCCAACCCGCCGCCGCCAATCGCGCCCGCCATGGCGGAATAACCAATCAAATTGATGATCGTGATCGTCACACCCAACATCAGCGAAGACAGCGCTTCGGGGATCAGCACCTTCCACACCGTCTGTCCGGGCGTGCAGCCCATCGCCTGCGCCGCTTCCACCAATCCACGGTCCACCTCACGCAGCGAAGATTCTGTGATGCGCGCAAAGAAAGGAATCGCTGCCAGCGCCAGCGGAACGATCGCCGCCGTCGCGCCGATGGTGGTACCCACGATCAGACGCGTGAGGGGAATCACCACCACCAATAAAATAATGAAGGGCAGCGAACGCGCTGCATTGACCACCGCGCCCAGGGTCTGATTGAACGCCGGTCGGGGGGTCAAACCATCGCGATCGGTTACCACCAGCAGCACCCCCAGCGGCAAACCCAGCACCACGGTAAACGCTGCCGCCACCCCCACCATATACATCGTATCCACGAAGCCCTTCCAGAGAGCCGGAAGCCAGACCTGTAAGTCCATTATTGCACCTCCACGAGCAAGCCCTGCCGGGTAAGATATTGAAGCGCTGCAGGAATCTGATCACCCTCCAACGATACCTGCAGCTTACCCACGCGCTGCCCGCCCACGGTTTGAATACTGCCGCCCAGAATATTCACACCCAGATCATACTGCCGCACCAATCCCGCCAGAATCGGCTGGTCGGCTGCATCGCCCGTAAAGGTGATCGTTACCACCCGCACGCCGGGACGAACCGGCGGGGGTTCGATGGCAGGGAACAGTGCCCGCGCAACCATGCTGTTGGCGCGCGCCGCCAGCTCACCCACGGTGCCTTCCTCGATGATTTTGCCTTCTTCCAACACCGCCGCCCGGTCGCAGATTTGTTTCACCACATTCATCTCGTGCGTGATGAGCAAAATTGTCAGACCCAGGCGCCGGTTCAGATCGCGCAGCAGATCGAGAATGGCGGTGGTGTTCTGCGGATCCAAGGCAGAGGTGGCTTCATCGCACAGGAGCACGTCCGGTTGGGTGGCGAGCGCGCGCGCGATGCCCACGCGCTGTTTCTGTCCGCCTGAAAGCTGCGCCGGGTACGCGCCGCTCTTTTCTTCCAATCCCACCAGTGCCAACAGCTTCTTCACGCGCTCCCGGCGTTCCTCCGGACGCACACCGATAATTTCCAGCGGGAACGCGATGTTATCCGCCACGGTACGTGAGCTGAGCAGGTTGAAATGCTGAAAAATCATGCCAATGCGCTGACGCGCCTGACGCAGTTCCGCCGCCGAAAGCGCGGTCATCTCCTGTCCGTTCACGGTGATGGAACCCGAAGTCGGTTTTTCCAGCAGGTTCACGCAGCGAATCAACGTGCTTTTGCCCGCTCCACTGGGACCCAGCACGCCAAAAATCTCACCTTTTGCCACATGCAGGTTCACACCGTTCAGCGCCGCAACCGTCTGTGCGCCCTGCGGGTACTCCTTATAAAGCTCACGTATCCAGATCATCGTCCAACCTCGTTCTAAAGATAATCAACAGGGTTAAAAACCCAAATCATTTCCATTGATCTATTCATGCAAACCCGTCGGGCAGGGTAAAATCGCCTGCCCAACGGGACTTTCATCGCAAATATCCCAACCGCGTTCCTCCAAAGAAGATCCTTGCCCCCAGCTAAAGGGACGCGCGCGGATAATTTGCTTTAGAAAGCGGGGATGACCGAACCCTGGTACTTTTCTTCGATGAACTGCTTCACTTCGGGCGAAGTGAGAAGCTCAGCCAGCTTCAAAATCGCGGGATCGGTTTCGCGACCCTTGAGAACGGTCAGCACATTGGCGTAAGGATTGTTCTCACCTTTTTCAAGCGCCAGAGCGTCCTGATTGGGTTTCAAACCGGCGTCGATGGCATAATTGCCGTTGATGACTGCCAGCGTGGTGTCGTCCAACGAGCGTGCCAGTTGGGCTGCTTCCAGCTCTTTGATGTCGAGGTTCTTGGGATTTTCCACGATATCCTGCGCCGTGGCGGTCAAACCGGCGGTATCGCTCAATTTGATCAGTCCGTTGGCTTCCAACAAGCGCAGCGCGCGACCGGAGTTGGTGGCATCATTGGGGATGGTCACCACTGCGCCATCCTGCACGTCTGCCAGCGATTTCACCTTCTTGGAGTAAATTCCAAGGGGCTCAATATGAACGGCTGCCACTGCCACCAGTTCCAGGTTGTGCTCTTTGGCAAAATCTTCCATGTATGGCGCGTGCTGGAAGAAATTGGCGTCGATCGAGCCGTCTGCCAGCGCCAGGTTGGGCTGCACGTAATCGGTAAATTCCACAACCTTGAGATCCAACCCGGCTTTCGCCGCCAGGTTCTCCTGCACGAATTTAATGATATCGCCGTGCGGCACAGGGGAAACGCCGATGGTCAACTGGGTCAATTCGGTGGGTGCAGCGGCTTCTGTGGCTGCCGTAGTTTCGGTCGCAGCAGCTTCGGTGACTGCCTCAGTGGCTGCTTGCGTGGGCGCAGCGGTTGGAGCAGCGCCGCAGGCGCTGACCAGCGTTGCAAAGACCGCCACCAGAAGCAGGCTGCTGATGACTCGCAGAAAACCAACGGTTTGATACTTTGTTTTCATCTTCTCTCTTCTCCTAACTCTTTGATTTGGTTTTGTACAAAATAAAAACAACGCCTCCTGGAATGCCGGGAGGCGTTGTAATTACCACGATAGATGCGTCTCAAGACGCTTCTTAAGCCCACCAACCAATCCGCTTTTTCGTGAAGAAGCGATGGGCTCGTTTTTGTTTCCGCTCAGACAGTCTCACACTGCTGCACCGGCAACGAGCACCATCGCCAGCGCATCAGCATGGTTATAAATGAACATTGGGGTTCAAAAGCTATCTGAAGCATGGGCGCAATTTTAGGCGCGTGAGCATCATCTGTCAAGGGGGAACATGGATTGAATCATCAAAATTAGTGAGGTACAAAGACCGTGCTACAATTGGAGAAACCCTCTATTGCGAAAGGATCTTCACATGACTCCCTTAAAATTCGACAAAGCCCCCGAAATGGGCATTGACCCCAAGAAAAAATACACCGCCACCCTGCACACCGACAAGGGTGATATCGTCATCCGTCTCCACGCAGACAAAGTTCCGAAGACGGTCAATAATTTCGTCTTCCTCGCGCGCCAGGGTTTCTACAACGACACCATTTTCCACCGCGTGATCAATGACTTTATGGTGCAGGGCGGCGACCCCACCGGCACCGGTATGGGCGGACCCGGCTACCGCTTCGCCGATGAATTTCACAAAGAGCTGCGCCACGACAAGCCGGGCGTGCTCTCCATGGCAAACGCCGGACCCAACACCAACGGCTCGCAATTCTTCATCACCCACGTTGCCACCCCCTGGCTGGACGGAAAGCATGCGGTCTTTGGTCAGGTGGCAGACGCTGCCAGCCTGAAGGTACTCATGTCCATTCCGGCGCGTGATCCGCAGCGTGTGGGTTCACCCGCGGTCAAGCTCGTTTCGGTGGACATTACCGAAGAATAACCGCATTGCGCCGCCCTTCATGGGGCATGCTGCGCCGCCGGTGTTCGATTCCAGAGTGGATAATTCACCGGAATCGAAGGGAAGAATTCCAACAGATGAGGAGCGTAAAACGCCCCTCATCTGTCAGTTAACCGCGGCGGTCCAGGCGCCCGCTACCCTTCCTGCATGCGTTTACGGCGCTGCGTCACCTCATGCCTGCCCGCCGCATCCACCCGCCGCCAGGCTGACAGCACCTGCTCAACCGCATCTTCCGTCTCTGGCACTTCGCCATAGCGCACCTGCAAATACGCCTGCGTGATCTGCCGCAAATCTTCGTGTGATTCAGGCAGAGTGTGCGCCATCACCGGCAAAAATTCCAACGGTGTTGTTGCCGCCGGGCGGGGAATGTTCAACCGCGCGCACAGCGCCATCAATTGAGCATACACCCAACGAATGCGCGCCTCTGCCCACTTCCGCT
>JBDKTF010000331.1:0-2794 GCA_039680295.1 Anaerolineaceae bacterium | reverse complement strand
GGGTGAACCGCCGCAGTCGGAACAAGAAGATGAATTCAATCGGCGGAGGTTGTTTGCAGAGCTGCCTTCCAGATTTCCAGGCTGCGCGCCATCACCATTCGGGTGACATCCTCGGCGGCAATTGCATCCTGCCCGGAGACGCAGGAATGCAGGTCGCGGTAAAACGCGCGCGAGGTATCACGAGCGGCTGGCAATGCGAAGTAGCGCAGCCCCATGATTTGATAAAGATCGCGAAACCCGTTCAGAATCAGGGTAAAGATGGGATTGCCTGAAGCCATTGTCAGCGTATGGTGCAGGTCCCAATCGGCGGTCGTGAACGCTTCGGGAGTGTCGTCGATGCCGACGTTGGCGGTCAGCAGCCGCTCAATGCGCGCGGAGTCGTGTTCCACAGCGAGGCGGGTATACGCCGGCGCCAACGAGAGGCGCACCGCCAGCAGATTGTCAACAAAATCGGAAGGGAGGTGGTCTGTGCGCTGGACGATATCTGTGAGGACCGCCAGATTGCCTTCAGACCAGTAATCGCGCACACGGGTGGAAACACCGTGACGGATATCGAGCCAGCCGTCACGCGCCATGCGCTGAAGCGCCTCGCGGAGAGTGGGACGGGTGACACCCAATTGCGCCGCCAGTTCACGTTCGGGGGGGAGATTGGAGCCGGGCGGAAAATGCCCGTCAAGGATAGCGGTGATCAGGCGGTTTTCTGTCAGCTCGGAAGGTTTTTGAGGGGGGAACCAGTCCATAAGGTCTCCAATCGATTAGAGGTCTGACCACTTACCAGTTATATTGTAGCAAAGGGCGGAGGCGGATTCAAGAGGGAAAAATGGAAGATGGAGCGGGACGATCGACGCGGAAACGGTCAACAAGAAAGAACGCGAAGGGATGGGAGCAGAGAGGAAAACAGGCGGAAGCTGCCTGAGAATGCGTTCGACGAGGCACTGCCTGAAGAAACGCCATGGTTTTACATGACCAACGGCGCTTGCCTTTTGTTTGCCGTTTGCTTATACTAACTTTGTCTCTGTCCAGTGATGGAGACGGCATCCCATCTTACCGCGCAGAGCTGGTTGGATGACTCGAAATGCAGTTTTGACCCGCCCATGATGAAAGGAGAATCAAAATGCAGTTCACGGTTCGAGATTGGATGATTGATCTCGTGGTTCTGGTCAATCCCGAAAGCACCGTATCCGAGGCATTGGCGCTGATGCGCCGCCGCTACATCAACAGCGTGATCGTCGAAAAATCGGATGCAAACCCGGAATATGGAATTCTGACCTCCACGGATATCAGCGACAAGATCGTGGCTGCCGGGCGCAATCCTTCCAAGGTTAAGGTCAAGGAAATCATGACGACCCCGATCATCCATGCTCAGGCGGATTGGTCGTTGAAGGAATGCGCGGAGAAAATGAAGGATAAGCGCATTCACCACATGCCGGTGATGAACGAAAAAGGCGCACTGGTGGGGATGATTTCTGCGACCGATTTTCTGGTGGTGGCGGAAGCCATGGGGCGCGAACCCGGCGAACGCATTTCGTAATCCCCCAACACCTGGGATGCTCCCGGATTGATTCTGCAATCTTGAATAAATTCGGTTCAGGAATCAGGCAGGAGGCGGCGCGTCTGTCGCCCCCTGCTGGAATGATATCGAACCCATATCGGGCGGATTTGCACCCGATTTCTGTATGATATAATAGCCGCCATGCGAAGAAAATGGCTGTCTCTGGTTCTTTTGGCAACCCTGGCGTTTTCCCTGGGCTTCCTGCACACGACATCGGTGCGGGCGAGTGCCGGTTCGGCTTATGACCTGATCAATGCCGTCAATGGGTACCGCCAGGCAAATAACCTCAAAGCGTACAGTGTCGACAGTAATCTGATGGCGCTGGCGCAGGCACATTCAGATTGGATGGCGGCAAACGGCTGTTCGCACAATAATCCCAGTTCTCAAGGCATTGCAGCAGAAAACATCGCCTGCGGTCCCGACCTATCGGTTGAAGGCGCGGTTTACAGCCAGTGGTCTGATCAGCTTCACATGAGCACCATGCTGGGACCGGCAGAAGGGTATGTCGGCGCAGGGGTGACCGTGGTGGACGGGTACGTGTATTACACCCTGGATGTAACGAACACCAAGGGGAATTTCAACATGGTGCAGGCGACGCTGCCGGGCGGCACACCGGCGCCCACCCCGGTTCCGATCGAAGCGCTGTCGACGGTGACAGCGAATCCAGACGGATCGATCATCCATGTCGTCAAATATGGGCAGGCTCTGATTACCATCGCCCAGGCTTATGGGGTGACGGTGGAAGAAATTCGGGCACTCAATGGCATGGGACCGACAGACAACAGCATCTATGTCGGGCAAAAACTGTATATCCGCGCCGCATACACCCCGACCCCCAGTCCAACCATCACTCAAACTTCGCCACCGCCCACACGGACACCCACGATGACGCGCACCCCGGTGACACCCACGGTGACTCGTACACCCACCCTGTCACCTACACCCACCAGCCGAGTGCTGATCAATCTGCCCATGCTGAAGCAGCCGGGCGGCGGTCGCAGGCTGGCAGGGTATGCAGTGATCGCGATCAGTGCGATCGGGCTGCTGGCGATCGCTTTGACCTCGCTGCTGCCGCGGAAAAAATAACCATCGCGATTGGATTTTGAACGAAAAACCGCCGGTTGATCCGGCAGTTTTTGGTTCAAAATCTAATCGCGATGGTTATTTTTTCCGCGGCAGCAGCGAGGTCAACGCGATCGCCAGCAGCCCGATCGCACTGATCGCGATCACCGCATACCCTGC
>JBDKTF010000021.1:0-21766 GCA_039680295.1 Anaerolineaceae bacterium | reverse complement strand
ACATCCATATGGGTGTATAGTCATTATAATTACCTATTTAGGATATATTTCACAAGCTCCCTGCCGCTCACCTTTTCAGCTCTTTTGCCCACGCCGCCGAAAAAACCAGAAATCAAACAGCGGTAGCGCCAGCACAATTCCCATAAAAATGCCAGCTCCTCCCACCCAGCGCCAGACACTTCGATCCAATCCGAACAAAGCAGCCACCGGTATTTCCAACGGCTGCACCGAAAGCAGTTGGTCGATCTCAGTGCCGTCAGACGGTTGGACGTTCAGACGCAGCCACAGGTTGCCCTCGAGTTTTTTTGCGCTGCCGTCCGGCTGCGCCGTCCATTCAAACACCATCGTCTGCCCCGGCATCAGACGCTGGCGGGCTTCGAGGTTGGGCGTCAGAAACGCGTGGGGCAGTTCCAGAATCGCCACCGCTGCAAACTGCGCCCCTTCTGGCGTCGCCTTTGCAGACATCGCGGCAGGTGGAATCAGGCGCAGCTCAATTGCGGCGGTCTCGCCCAATCGGATTCGCGCAGGGTAACTTACCTGAATGGTATAAGTCTGATTCAGCCCCACCCCATCTTCCGAACGAGCGCACTGCGCGCAGGCAACGGTTCGCGTCAGGGTCTTCGCCGATAAAAAGTTCCACAACAACCCTGCCAGCGACGCAGCGAACAACAATCCCCCCAGGAACACCCGAATTTTTTCCAACCGGTTCATGTCTTTCATTATACTTATTTCTGCATCCCCGCACGATACTCACTGTCAAAAGGATACAGAAATCCATACTTCCATTGTGACGAATTGCGTATTTTCGTCATCTTTTACCCCCTATTGAACCATGCTACACTGGGTTTAATGTGAACAATAATTATCCGCAAATTGTGGAGGAAATGGATGACCAAACACCCTGCTGAGCCGTTCCGCATCAAAATGGTAGAACCCATCCACCTGATCGACGCAGAAGCCCGTCGCAAGGCGCTGCAAGAGGCAGGATATAATCTGTTTTCGCTCAAGGCTGAAGACGTATTCATCGATCTGCTGACCGATTCAGGCACCGGCGCCATGAGCCAGCACCAATGGGCAGCCATGATGGCGGGAGACGAATCCTACGCCGGCGCGCGTTCCTATTACCGTCTGGCGGAAGCCATGCAGACCATCTTCGGCTTCAAGCATTTCGTCCCCACCCACCAGGGACGCGCCGCCGAGAACATCCTCACCGCCATGCTGGTCAAACCCGGCTGCTCGGTTCCTTCCAATATGCACTTCGATACCACCGAAGGCAACATCATGGCGCGCGGTGGGCGCCCCACCAATCTGGTGATTGACGAAGCCTACGACCCGAAGATTCACCTGCCTTTCAAGGGCAATATGGATACCGATAAGCTCCGCGCATTCATTATATCCACGGGTCCCCAGAACATACCCTTTGGCACGATCACCGTTACCAACAATGCCGGCGGTGGGCAGCCCGTTTCGATGGAAAATATCCGCGCGGTATCCGAAATTTACCACGAATACGGCATCCCCTTCTTTATTGACGCCTGTCGTTTTGCTGAAAACGCCTACTTCATCAAACTGCGCGAACCCGGCTACGCGAATAAATCCACCCTCGAAATCGCCCAGGAGATGTTCTCCCTCGCTGACGGCGCATTCATGAGCGCCAAAAAAGATGCCATCGTCAATATCGGCGGTTTCCTGGCATTAAATGACAATGATCTCTTCCAGAATATCTGCAACGAACTGATTCTGCGCGAAGGTTTCGTTTCTTACGGCGGATTGGCAGGACGCGACCTGGATGCCATCGCCACGGGTCTATGGGAAGGACTGGATGAGTCTTATCTGGCGTACCGCATTGGGCAAACCGGTTACCTCGCGCAGCGTCTGCTGGATGAAGGTGTAGCCATCATTGAACCTGCCGGCGGGCATGCTGTATTTGTGGACGCAGGGAGCTTCCTGCCGCATATTCCCCACGCTCAATTCCCCGGTCAGGCGCTTTCGGCGGCGTTGTATCTGGAAGGCGGCGTGCGCAGCGTGGAAATCGGCTCGGTGATGTTCGCACATCCCGATCCGGTCAGCGGTGAAATGGTTTATCCCCACCTGGAGCTGCTGCGCCTCGCCATCCCGCGCCGGGTCTACACCCAGAGCCACATGGATTACGTCGCCGACTGTTTCGCTGAGCTGGCAAAGAAACGCGACACCATCAAAGGGCTGCGCATCACCTACGAACCGCGGCTGCTGCGCCATTTCACCGCCCGGTTTGAACCCGTGGAATAACCCGTATGGCAGGCGCATTTTCCACCGATCTGCTGCGCTTCATCGTGCGCGCCAAAGCCGCCACCTATGTGGCTGGGGCAAACGCCAACATGCCTTCCTGCCGCCCCGGGTCCCATGACATCCGCTTCACCGAAGGGGATTTTACCTATCTCGACAGCTACTTTGGCGGCGCCGATTTCATCGGTGAAGAGGTGGTCTTCCGCGGTGAAGAACCGCTGTGGGCAATGAACTATTATGGACGCATTCTCAACCCCCAGAAAATCACCCCCGCCGAAACCGGTCAGATGATCCAGCGCAGCCTCACCCACATGTACCGCCAGGGACGATTCCTGGGCGGTTTTGAATACCCCTACGGTGATCTGGTTTATCACGACACCAGCGACGGCGAACCGGATGCCTTCACCGGTGTGGAATGGATCACCCGCGGAGATGAAGTGGTCTACCGACTGGTCTATCACGGTGGATTAATCCGCTGACCTGTTCCAGATCTTTGCGTTGACAGGCACAACCGCCAGCCGCAGAGACATATCCTTATAAAGAAGTTCCCCGCCATGGGTAAAGGCGGGGAACTTTTGTTATTCTTCTTCTTCTTTTGCTTCTTCCCACAAACGATCCATCTCTTCGAGCGACAGATCCGCCGGTGTCAGCCCTCGCCGTCTGGCTTCGTCTTCGATATGGGCAAACCGCGTACGGAAGCGAACATTGGTCTCGCGCAGCACCGCTTCGGCGTCCACGTGCAGCCAGCGCGCCAGATTCACCACCGAAAAGAGCAGATCGCCCACTTCGCGTCCGCGGGCAGCTTCATCCGGTGCTGA
This sequence comes from Anaerolineaceae bacterium, assembly GCA_039680295.1. Classification (GTDB taxonomy): domain Bacteria; phylum Chloroflexota; class Anaerolineae; order Anaerolineales; family Anaerolineaceae; genus JBDKTF01. The sequence goes on along the minus strand of JBDKTF010000021.1, from coordinate 18,683 downwards.
ACGCACCTCTGCCAGCTCCTCTTCCACCTTGGCGTATACGCCTTCCACATCCTTCCAATCGAAGCCCACGCGCGCCGCGCGGTCCTGATATTCATGCGACTGCGCCAGCGCCGGAAAGACTCTCGGTACGCCGTCCAGCAGACCTTTGGTTTCGGCGGTGCCGTTATCCTTGCGTTCCTTTGCCTTCAGCTTTTCCCAGTTTTGCAGTACACCGCTCACACCATCGACCTCGACATCCCCAAACACATGTGGATGGCGGCGCACGATCTTGTCATAGATGCCTTTGAGGATGTCCGCCATGGTGAATTCGTCTTTTTCCCAGCCGACTTGCGCATTCAGCACAATTTGCAGCAGCAAATCGCCGAATTCTTCGCACATCGCCGCCGGGTCTTCCTGATCCATGGCTTCCAGCGTTTCATAGGTTTCTTCCAGAAGGTGTTTGCGCAGCGTTTCATGCGTCTGTTTGCGATCCCACGGGCAGCCGTCCGGCGCACGCAGATGCGCAATCAGCTCTTGAAAAGCCTCCAGCGAGGTGCCTTCCGCCAGCGGCGGCACGTACAGACTGGTGAGCGCGCCAATCTTCTCGCTCTCGTCGATCTCAGACAGCGGCAGGTCTTCCACCACCTGCTGCGGAGTCCCCGCCGCGTGAATCAGTTTCACCGGGTATACGTCTGGATAGACAGCCCTGAGGGTCAGTTTGATTTTCGAAGCCGTTGACGGGCTGTCCACCTGTGCAATCAACGCAGGCGCATCCGGTGGAAACGATGGGTGGTGCAGCGTACTCAGTTGCATTGCGTCCACCAACGTCGTCTGTGGCAGCGGATCCATTCCCAGCGCAGTGAACGACGGCTCCAGAAAGCTCATTCCTTCGATCACCCGCAGCGGGATGCCCATTTCGCGGGCGCGGCGGGCAATCTCAGGCGCGGTCGCCTCGGCGATAAAAGGCTGCCCTGGCACGGCATAGGTCACCCCCTGTGACCGCTGCCCCAGTTCCAACACCTTTTCGACGATCTTCTCATAAACCGCTTCACAGCTCTCTTCCGAGTGATCGTATAGCTCATCAAATGAAACGATCTTCAGGGAAGACGGAAAATCCGCCACAACAGGGTGCCGCCGTGTGCGCAGCGCCACCTCTGAAATGCTGCACAGCCAGTCCCACGCCTGACGGGTGAGAAGCGAAGCGTCCCCCGGTCCCAATCCCAGGATGGTAATACCCGCAGAAGTCGCAGTGTTCATAATTCCTTGCCTTAAAACCACGGAGACGCCGTCCACCCGATGGTTCCAATCCCTTCGAATTGGAGATCCAGGGCAGGCTGCGTCTCTATGGAATAAAACCGACTGGGTCGGATTAACGCTTGGTGTAGGTTGGTGCCTTGCGAGCGCGTTTGAGACCTGGCTTCTTGCGTTCCTTGACACGCGGATCGCGAGTCAGGAAACCGCCCTTGCGCATCAGCGGACCGAACTCTGCATTCATCTTCACCAAAGCGCGTGCCAGACCTAACTGCACAGAATCGGTCTGACCTGTGACACCGCCGCCCTTCACGACTACGGTGATATCCACCGATTGTCGTTCCTGACCGGCTGCGCCCAGAGGAGCCAGAGTGGCTTCCAGATCGCCAACGCGGGTGAAGAATTCTTCCGCTTGCTTGTCGTTCACAATAAAGCGACCCGTACCACTCATTAAACGCACACGGGCGGTGCTTTCCTTGCGGCGACCAATGCCTTCAAAATACTGAACAGACATAGTGCTCCAGCTCCTTTTATGCCAACGGTTGCGGATCTTGAGCAATATGAGGATGCTCGGCTCCGCCGTAGACTTTTAATTTCTTGATCACTTGGTGACCAAAGCGATTGTGGGGGAGCATACCCCATACCGCATCGCGGATCACCCGGTCGGGATGATTGCGGAGCTGGTCACGCAGGCTGACGGACTTGAGTCCACCCGGATAACCTGAATGATGATGGTACATTTTTTCATCCATACGGTTACCAGTTACCCGGATGTTGGCAGCATTGACCACCACCACAAAGTCGCCCATTTCGACGCCAGGTGTAAAGGTGGGCTTATGCTTGCCCAATAAAATTGTTACGATTTGTGAGGCCAGGCGCCCCAGTGTCTGCCCATTGGCATCCACCAGAACCCATTTCTGTTCAGCCTGGCCCTTAAGGACGAAAGTCTTGTCCACGGTCATTTTCTCCACTTGCAGCCAAAGTATGTTTGATACCTTCAGCAAAGTCTTTTGGTTTGTATCTTAAGCCTTCGACGGTGGGGTAATCCACCTGCGCCAGCGTCAGCCCCTGAGGAGCTGCCAGACCGGGCGCGATGGGTGAAGGAAGCACCCACCCTTCCACCAGTTGTTCGAGGGTGAGCTTTCCATGCCCTACCAGCACCTGCACGAACACTAACCGCCGTACCATGTGGTACAGAAAAGCGTTCGCCGTGATGGTGAAAACCATCTCGTCCTCCACAGTCTGCCAGAAAGCCTGCGTCACGGCGCGGATCGTGCTTCCTCCGGTCCGGGGCGGGGTGCCGAAAGGTGCAAAATCATGCGTACCGTGCAGCAGATCAGCAGCTTGTTGGAGGAGCTGCACATCCAACGGGGCGAAGATCCGCCAGGCATAACGTTCCCGCAAGGGGTTACGCCGTATCTGGCAGAAGATGCGATAACGATACGTACGCGCGATGGCGTCGTACCGCGGATGAAACGTTCCATCTGCCAGGCGAACGTCCTGTGCCGCCACATCGGGAGGAAGGTTGGCATTGAGCGCTGCGCACAATTCCTGGGGAGAATGTGCCCAATCGAGATCAAATGCCACCACCTGCCCGCTGGCATGCACGCCGGTGTCCGTCCGCCCGGCGGATAAAATCACCTCATCCTGCCACCCGATCCGCCGCAGCGCGTCTTCAAAAACGCTCTGCACGGTTCGGGCGTGCGCCTGCCGTTGGAAGCCCTCAAAGAGGGTGCCGTCGTAAGCAAGAATAACCTGGTAACGTGCCATTCCAATCCGGTCGCCCGGATGGGATTAATCTTCGACCAATTCCAAAAGGACCATTTCAGCGGAGTCACCCTGCCGAGGTCCAAGCTTGAGCATGCGGGTGTAACCGCCGTTGCGCGTGGCAAAGCGAGGCGCAATATCGTCAAAAAGCTTATTGACGACGGCGTGGTTGATACCACCCAGTGTTGCAGCCGCCAGACGGCGGGCATTGACCTTTTCGATGTCGCTGCCCTTGGCGCTGTTGCGAGCCAGAGTGATCAATCCTTCCGTCTCGCTGCGAATGGCTTCTGCCTTCGCGCGGGTGGTGGTGATGCGCTCGTGCTCAAAGAATTGTTTCATCAACGTGCGCCGCAGTGCGGTGCGCTGACCCGATGAACGACCTAATATTTTTCCAGCTACCTGATGTCGCATATCTAACTACTCCGCATCCTTATCATCCCGCAGGAAGCCCTTTTCTTGCATTTTCTGGCGCAATTCATCGAGACTCTTTTCGCCAAAATTGCGAATGGACATCACTGCTTCGTCGCCCTTTTCGAGCAGTTCCAGAACATCACCCACGGTGGTGATCCCGGTTCGCTTGAGCGAGTTGAACACGCGCACTGAGAGATCCAGATTTTCAATCGGCGTCTCTGCGGCTTCGCTGGTCAGGCGGTTGCCAGTGGCAACTTCCTTCTCCACGCCCACCATCAGGGTTTCCTCGCTGATGCCCGCCAGATAACGCAGGTGATCAATGAGGATCTTTGAGGAGGCGCCCAGCGCACGTTCGGGGGTAATGGTGCCGTCGGTCCAAATTTCCAAGACCAGACGGTCATAATTGGTGCTCTGCCCCACACGCGCCGAAACCACATTCCAGTTCACGCGTTTCACCGGACTAAAAATGGCATCCACCGGCAGTTCCCCAATGGGCAGACGCCCACTGCGTTCATTCGCCGGCGAGTAGCCTCGCCCGTTTTCCACGGTCATATCGATCTCTAACCGTGTCTTCGGATCATCCACCGTAAACAGGTATAGGTCCGGATTGATGATTTCAACTTCCGCTGGGGCACTGATGTCTGCGGCGGTCACAACACCCTCACCACGCACCTCAAGATGCAGGTGAGAAGTATCCACATCATGCAGTTTCAGCCGCAGTTGTTTAATCTGCAGCGTCACCTGAATGACGTCTTCCTTCACGCCCGGAATGTCGCTGAATTCATGCAGCACATCCGATACGCGAATGGAAGAAACCGCAGCCCCCTCCAGGGAGGAAAGGAGAACCCGGCGTAAAGCATTACCCAGGGTCACCCCATAGCCGTGTTCCAGCGGGCTGATGACAAATTTGCCGTAATTGCGAGCTTCGTCTTCGCGCTCAACTTTCGGCGTTACCATCGTACTTAAACCAGTCACGTTTCACCTCTTGTCGTTGCACCGACAGAATAACCGCGCAGCCGACAGATACAGGCTACCGCGAGTAGTACTCGACGATGAGCTGTTCGTTCAGATTGCCATCAATTTCGGCACGTTCTGGTTCACGCAGCACCTTGCCAGAAAGACCTTTCAGGTCGCGTTCCAACCAGCTTAACACAGTGCGCTTTTCCGCAAAGTCCGCAATCTCTTTGAAATACGTGGTCTTGCGGGAGGTCTCACAAACTGCCACCACAGTACCCGGCTTCAACACCATGGAGGGCGTATTGGTTTTCTGTCCATCCACAGTGAAGTGACCATGATTTACCAGTTCACGAGCCTGCGCGCGGTTGGCGGCGAAGCCCAGGCGGTAAACCACAGTGTCGAGGCGGAGTTCCAGCGTCTGCAGCAGGTTGAGACCCGTCATACCACGATGGCGTTGAGCCAGACCGTAGTAGCGGCGGAATTGGCGTTCAAAAACGCCGTAAACGCGGCGAGCCTTTTGCTTGGCGCGCAGCTGGCGGGCGTAATCTGATGCCCGATCAGAGCTGCCGCGCGAGCCAGTGCGTCCGTGTTGACCGGGCGCAAATCCGCGGCGTTCAAAAGCGCATTTCGGGGTGTAGCAGCGCTCACCCTTTAAAAACAGTTTTTCACCTTCACGCCGGCACAATTTGCATGCCGGACCAATATACTTTCCCATACCGTCTTACCCTCTTTTCTATTACACGCGGCGTTTTTTCGGAGGTCGGCAGCCGTTGTGCGGCACCGGAGTGATATCGGAAATGGAGCGCACCTTCAAGCCCATTGCCTGTACAGCACGAATGGCGGATTCACGACCCGGACCAGGACCCTTGATAAACAGGTCGACTTCCTGAATGCCCATGGAAACCGCAGTTTTAATCGCCTGCTCTGCCGCCAGGCGCGCCGCAAACGGCGTGCTCTTGCGTGAGCCTTTGAAACCGGCGGAACCAGAGCTGCCCCAACATACCGTATTCCCCTGGGAATCGGTGATCGTGATGATCGTGTTGTTGAAGGAAGCGAAGATATGCACCTGCCCTGAAGACAGCGTGCGCTTCACTTTACGGGCAGTTGTAGTGCGACGCGTAGAGCGTACGTTTTGTGCCATAAAAATTCCTCACTATTGATAGATAAAACCTGCTCCGCACCTCTTCTGGCAGGCAGCCGCGGGGATGAAGGTTCCCTGTTTCCTGCCAGGCAAAGTCCGGTACAAGCTTATTTCTTGGTTGCGCCACGGCGGCGACCGCGACCGGCAACCGTCTTCTTAGGACCTTTGCTTGTGCGTGCGTTGGTGCGTGTGCGCTGTCCGCGGCAAGGAAGATTGCGGCGGTGGCGCATGCCACGGTAGCAGCCGATTTCAATCAGCCGCTTGACGTTCATCTGCACTTCTCGGCGCAGATCACCTTCGACCTTATAGTTCTTGATGTAATCGCGCAGTGCGTTTACTTCAGCTTCACTCAGGTCTTTCACGCGGATATCCGGGTTTACCTTTGTCGCGGCAATAATTTGACGCGCCCGGGTCGGACCAATCCCATAAATATAGGTCAGCCCTATTTCAATTCGCTTGTTGCGCGGAAGATCAACACCTTCAATTCTCGCCATGTTTAATTACCCCTGTCGCTGTTTGTGCTTTGGGTTATCGCAGATGATAAACAATCTGCCATTGCGCTTTACCACTTTGCATTTGGCGCAGCGCTTCCGAATGGATGGTGAAACTTTCATAAAATGCTCCTTCAAAATCCGATAATTGCGGATTTAACAGCCAAAGTCGAAATTATACTGGCAAAGATCGAATCCGTCCAGTCCTGATCCGATTTGGACGTGTTCCGCCTTTCGTTTTTTAGAGTTCGGTCAAAATGATCGGTCCATCTTCAGTGATCGCCACCGAATGTTCAAAGTGACCCGTCAGCGATCCATCCCATGAAACCACAGTCCACTGGTCGTCCAGCACGCGCGTGGCTGCCGTTCCCACCAGCAGCATCGGTTCCAGCGCGATGGTCATTCCGGCGCGCAGCAGCAGTCCCCGTCCTGGAATTCCATAGTTTGGAACCTGCGGACCTTCGTGCATCTGTCTGCCCACACCGTGTCCGGTGTACTCGCGGGTGACGTAGAAGCCGTTGCTTTCTGCGCATTCTTCCACCGCGTGCGAAACATCACCCAGGTGATTGCCCACCCGCATTTTAGCGATCCCGGCGTAAAGGGCTTTTTCCGTCACATCCAGCAGCTTGCGCGCCTGTTCCGAAATCTCACCCACGCCCGCCGAAAACGCTGAGTCGGCGACAAAACCTTCGTAATACGTTCCGCAGTCCACCGACACGATATCCCCTTCGCGCAGTTTGCGCTTCCCTGGAATACCGTGAACCAGTTCTTCGTTCACGCTGACATTTGTGCTCGCCGGATACGGGTAAGGTCCCGGATATCCTTTGAACGGAGAGGTTACTCCGTGCTTCTTCAGCACTTCCTCCGCCGCGGCATTCAGATCAGCCGTGGTGACGCCCGGTCGAATGATTGCCTTTGCCGCCGCCAGCGCCTCTGCGTTGATGCGCCCGGCTTCGCGCATAATGACAATTTCTTTCGGACTTTTGATGTTAATTTGCCGATCCCACGACATTCGCTTACTTCCTATTCAACAGCAGCCAGCATGGCTTCAGTCACTTTTTCGATGGGCTGAGTGCCGTCAAGTTCTACCAGCAAACCACGCTGGCGGTAGTACTCGATCAGTGGGGAAGTCTGCTCCAAATAAACCCGGATCCGATTTTCCACCGTTTCTGACCGATCGTCCTCACGTTGGTAAAGTTCCGATCCGTCGAAATCACAGCGTCCGGCAACCTTTGGAGGGTTGTATTTCTGATGGAAGACGTGCCCTTCCGCGCGGCAGGTCCAGCGTCCACCCAGGCGCTCGATGAGCACCGCAGGCGGTACAGCAATGTAGGGCACTACATCCACCTTGCCGCCGTTTTCTGCCAGCATAGCCGCCAGTGCATCTGCCTGTGCGGGGGTGCGGGGAAAACCATCCAGCACCGCACCCTGGGCACAGTCAGGACGCGAAAGGCGTTCGCGGATCATGGCAATCGTCACATCGTCCGGTACCAGCTCGCCGCGGTTGATAAAACCCTGAGCCAGCTTTCCCAACTCGGTTTGCGCCTTCAGATTCTCGCGGAAAATGTCTCCCGATGAGATATGCGCCAGACCGTGTTTCTCTGCCACCACCTTCGCCTGCGTACCTTTACCGGCTCCGGGAGGTCCAAGAAGGACAATGTACTTCGTCATCTTCATTAACCTTTGATCAATTTTTCTTCATACCCGTGCAGTTTGAGTTCGGCGTCAATGATGGTGAACGTATCGCGCACCACACCGACCACGATCAGCAAACCTGCCGAAGACATCAACAACAAACCTGATGTAGAGGAAGGCATGACTGTCTGCAAAACATACGGCAGCACTGCCACCAAACCCAGGAAGAGTGCCCCCGGAAGGGTAATGCGCCGCTGTACACGGGTCAGATATTTTTGCGTGGGGGCGCCACGCACCACACCCGGGATCTGAGCGCCCTGTTTCTTGAGGTTTTCGCCATAGTTCTGTTGGGTAAAGAGAACATCGGTGTAGAAGAAGGTGAAAACAACAACCATAAAGAAATAGAGTATCGAGTACCAGGCGCTTTGACCACCGAAGAGGTTGTACACGCCGGTGGAGAAGTTCGCCAGCCAGACAGTCTTCGATTGGACAAAGTAACTGGCGACGATCGCCGGGAAGGTCAGGATGGACTGGGCGAAGATCAACGGGATCATGCCTGCCATATTGACCATCAACGGCAGATTGCTCTTCACGGGCATCGACATGCGGTTACCCACACGGCGTCCGGGGAACATCACCGGCACATTGCGGCGACCCTGCTGCACGAAGACAATCGCGAAGATCGTCAGGGCAAGCAGTGCCAGCACAATGAAGATGACCCACCAGTTCTGCTTGTCTGAAAGCACGCGCAGCACATTCTCAGGAATTTTTGCCACAATACCCGCAAAAATGATCAACGAAAGACCTTGATTGCGAATGCCGTATTCCGAAATGAGCTGTCCGAGCCAGACGCCGAACATGGTGCCAGCGATCATTGCGCACAGTGTCGTCAGGGTGGGGAGCAGATTGGCGCCTGTAAAACCGAAGTGATACAGGATGGACTGACCGCTCCCTGCCATGGTGTTGAAAATGTTGATCTGCCCAATCGCCGAAAGCGCAGCCATCGGCACCGTCAGAATCATCGTCCACTTTTCCATCCAGGATTGCGCATCACGCGGATTGTCTTTCATGCGGCGTTCCAGCGCAGGGATGATGGGGATGAGCAGTTGCAGAATAATCTGCGCCGTGATGTAAGGGTACACACCCATCGCCAGAATGGAGAAGCGCGAAACGGTACCACCGGAGAGCAGGTCCAGCAAGTTGAAGAGATTGGTGCCGGCGCCGCCACCTGTCGCCAGAGATTCAAGCACAGCGCGATTGATCCCTGGCACAGGAATATTGGCAGCCAGCCGGTACAGCACGAGCAAAAGTAACGTGATGAGTAACTTTTTGCGGATATCTTCTGACGTCCACAAGTAGCGCCACGCTGACCGCTTCATGAGTGGATCTCCTTCATTGGTTTGAGCTTACGCTCGTTAGATCGTTTCCACACTACCGCCCGCGGCTTCGATCTTGGCGCGAGCGCTCTTGCTAACGCGATGGAGACGCACTTTCAGAGGCGCTTTCACCTCACCACGTCCCAACAGAACGACAGGGGCTTGGGCATCGCGAACGATGCCGGCTTCCACCAGCGTTTCAGGGGTAATTTCAGTGTTGGCAGCGAAGACTTCCAGGCGCTCGAGGTTCACCTCGGCGTATTCCACCCGGTTGATGGGGGTGAAACCCTCACCACGGATGAAAGGCAGCCGGCGGAAGAAAGGCAGGTTGCCACCCTGATGATACAAACGCGGACCTTCACCGACGCGCGAATGCTGTCCTTTGGTACCGCGACCGCAGGTTTTACCCTGACCGGCAGCCATACCATGACCCACGCGCTTGCGGTTCTTTTTTGAGCCTTCATTCGGCATGAGATCGTTAAGTTTCATGACCATACCTACTTTTCTTCGATTTGCACCAAGTGGTTGACTTTCCGCAGCATACCTTGCAGTGCTTCACTATCCACGTGTTCGACCGTTTGATGCAGGCGATGCAGCCCCAGGGCTGCGATGGTGGCTTTGTGCTGTACAGAGTAGCCAATGGCGCTCCGTACGTAGGTAATGCGCAGAACTTTGGGTTCAGCTTTTGATTTCTTAGGCATCTTTCCTCCGCTCCCAGAAGGGCATAAGGTCTTTCACTGCCTTACCGCGGCGGGCGGCTTCTTCCTGAGGCGATTTGAGCTGCTCGAGCGCATCGAACGTTGCCTGAACCACGTTCAGGGTGTTGGCGCTGCCCAAAGACTTGGTCAGAATATCATGAATGCCCGCAGCTTCGAGCACGGCGCGCACGCCGCCAGCGGCGATAACGCCCGTACCGGGGGAAGCCGGTTTCAGCAGAACTTTGGCGCCGCACACATTTCCCACAACTTCATGGGGAATGGTGGTGCCCGAGACGTTCACCGAATGCATGTCTTTGTGGGCGCGTTCGGTGGCTTTGCGCATGGCTTCGGGAACCGCGTTGGCTTTTCCTATGCCGATGCCCACTTTACCGTGGTTATCGCCGGTGACAACCGTTACGCGGAAGGAAAAACGCCGACCACCCTTCACCACTTTTGCAACACGAGCGATTTCGATCACGCGCTCGTCATATTGGTTTTCCAAACCTTGGTATTCCATCGTATCCATTGATCTGATCCTTTTCTCGGTCGGCTTAGAATACCAAACCGTTTTCGCGAGCGCCATCCGCCAGGGCTTTTACACGTCCCATGTAGCGGAAACCACCGCGATCGAACACAACGGTCGTAATACCTTTGCTCTTGGCGCGGTCTGCCACAACCTGACCCACCACGCGCGCTTGTTCGGTCTTGGAGAGACCTTCCATCTTGGCGCGGATTTCGCTGTCAATTGTGGATGCCGATGCCAGGGTTTTGCCGGCTTCATCATCCACCACCTGAACGTAGATTTCCGCCACACTGCGGAACACATTCAAGCGTGGGCAATCCGCCGTACCAAAAATATTCTTACGAACACGGCGATGGCGCCGGATACGAGATTCTGAACGACTATTGTTAGCCATAAGCGACCACCTTACTTCTTGCCCTTGCCAGATTTACCGGCTTTGCGACGAATTTTCTCACCGTGGTAGCGAATACCCTTGCCTTTATAAGGCTCGGGCGGGCGAATTTCGCGAATATTCGCGGCAACTTGCCCGATCTGCTCTTTGTCATACCCTGAGATTTTAATCTGGCGGGTTTTGGTGTCCACGTCAAAATGAATACCCTCAGGGGGTTCAACCACAACGGGATGCGAATAACCGACATACAGAACCAGTTTCGCGCCGTCCATCTCTGCGCGGTAACCAACTCCATCAATATCCAGGAGCCGTTCAAAACCGGTGCTCACACCCACAACCATATTATGTATAAGTGCGCGGGTCGTTCCGTGCAACGCGCGAACGCGGGCTTCTTCAGAGCTGCGCTGGACAAGAATCTGTCCATTCTCAAGCGTAATCCCTATTTCGGGGACAAACAGACGTTCCATCTGCCCTTTGGGACCCTTGACGCTGAGATGCGAACCCTTGATATCCACGTTCACACCTGCCGGAACAGCCACTGGCATTCGTCCTATCCGAGACACTGTTCTTACCTCCTTCGCACCGCTGGGGTTACCAGACTTTGCAAATGATCTCGCCACCCACGCCCATCTGGCGCGCGTGTTGTCCGGTCATCACACCCTTGGGTGTGGAGAGGATGGCGATGCCAACACCCGACAACACCCAGGGAATTTCCTGTTTGCGGGTGTAAATCCGGCGACCGGGGCGGCTGATGCGCTCCAAACCGGTGATAACAGGGCGCCGCTCGCGGCGTTCACCCACATACTTCAAACGTACACGCAGTACGCGCTGTGTAGGTTGTTCACCTTCCGCTACTTCGTAACCTTCGACATAACCCTCTTCCTTCAGGATGCGGGCGATTTCTACTTTCAGGTTCGATGCGGGCATGGCCACAACCGACTGTTCAACCAACACAGCATTACGAATGCGTGTCAACATATCAGCAATTGGATCCGATACACTCATTGTCACTACCTCCGAGTCGGCTTACCAGCTTGACTTGACCACGCCGGGAATCTTACCATCCAAGGCTAATTCGCGGAAACAAATACGGCAGAGACCGAAGCGGCGTATATACCCACGGGGACGACCGCATCGTTGGCAGCGGTTGCGCACCTGAATGGCGTGCTCACGCCGCATTTCACGATACTTCATGCACTTTTTAGCCATAACTTATGATCCCTTCTTGAAAGGCATCCCGAGCATCTGCAGCAGCATCCGCGCGCCTTCATCACTCGTGGCAGAAGTCACGATTGTAATTTCCATCCCCCGAATTTTGTCGATTTTATCGTACTCAATTTCAGGGAAGATGAGTTGTTCGCGCAGACCCAGGGTGTAATTGCCGCGCCCGTCAAAGGCTTCAGCCGATACACCGCGGAAATCGCGCACGCGGGGCAGCACAATGTTCATCAGCCGGTCCAGGAATGACCACATGCGTTCACCGCGCAGGGTCACCTTGACACCGATCTGACGACCTTCGCGCAGCTTGAAGTTTGCAATGCTCTTGCGCGCCACGGTAATTACAGGTTTCTGCCCGGTGATCAGGGTGATATCGTTCACAGCGGCTTCCAAAGCCTTGGGGTTATCCATGGCTTCGCCCATACCGATGTTGACCACCACCTTCTTCACCTGAGGAACCTGCATTACATTTTCCAAACCCAGGTCCTTCTGAAGGGCAGAGACCAATTCATTCTGATAGAGTTCTTTCATCCTATTCATTCTATTTGCTCCCCAGCGGCTTAAGCATCCATCAACGCGCTGCAGTGTTTGCAGACCCGCTGGATCTTGCCGCCTTCCTCACGCTGGATGGCAACACGGGTGGGTTTATTGCACTTCGGGCACACCAGCATCACATTCGAAATGTGAACTGCGGCTTCAAAGCGCACTTTCCCGGGGGCAATGGTGCGACCCTGCGACTGAGTCTGGCGCTGGTGCTTGGTGCGAACATTAATGCCCTGCACCACAACGCGACCTTCATCCGGTTCCACGCGGATCACCTCTCCACGTTTGCCCTTATCTTCTTCTTTGCCGGTGATGACTTCAACCAGATCACCTTTGCGAATTTTAACTTTCATGGCATCGCTCCTGTTTCACTTTGCGCCCTAAATCACTTCGGGAGCCAGCGAGATAATCTTCATGAAACCTTTTTCACGCAGTTCGCGAGCCACCGGACCAAAGATGCGGGTTCCCTTGGGGTTCTGACCATCGGTGTCCAGGATCACGGCGGCGTTGTCATCGAAGCGGATGGTGGAACCATCTTCACGGCGCCACTCTTTAGCGCAGCGAACGATCACGGCTTTCACCACTTCGCTCTTCTTCACGGTGCCCTGGGGTGCAGCCGATTTGACGGTGGCAACCACCACATCACCCACAAACCCATACTTGCGAACAGAACCACCCAGCACATGGATGACCAGCAGTTCACGCGCACCCGTGTTGTCAGCCACTTTAATACGAGATTCTTGCTGAATCATGGTTTATTCTCCTAAAGTGGCGCCCGCGTCTTCAGTGCGGCGTTCGCGTTTGACGATGGTCTCGACCACCCAACGCACATCGCGCGAAATCGGGCGGCTTTCAACAATCTGCACCTCATCGCCAATGTTGCAAGCCAGTTCATCGTGTGCTTTCACGGTGTTGCTGGAGTGCACCACTTTGCGATAGAGCGGGTGCCGGTACGTCCGGGTGATTTCCACCACCACGGTCTTGGTCATCTTGTTGCTCGTGACAACACCAATTAAACGGCGGCGAGTATTCATGCTTTACCTTCCATTTCAGCCGCTTCACGTTCGCGCAGAATGGTCTCTAATTGTGCGATCACGCGGCGGGTCTGCGCCAGGCGGCTGGTATCGGTCAGCTGACCGGTAACGACCTGGAAGCGCAGATTCATCAGCTCATTCCGTGTATCGGCAATCCGCGTCCGAATTTCTTGCGTCGAAAGTAAACGAATTTCTGACGTTTTCATTCCTGCTCTCCTGTACCTTCGTGGCGAGCTACCACTTTGGTTTTAATGGAGAATTTGTAGGTTGCCTGGTGCAGCGCCTCAAGGGCGATATCGGCGGGCAAACCGCCAATTTCGAACATGATGCGGCCGGGTTTCACCACGGCGACCCAATATTCCACATTACCTTTACCTTTACCCATACGAGTCTCTGGTGGTCGGTGGGTGTAAGGCTTGTCCGGGAAGATGCGGATCCACACTTTACCACGGCGTTTCATACCACGCACGATGGTGCGGCGGGCGGCTTCAATCTGGCGCGCGGTGACCCAACCAGGCTCCAGCGCCTGCAGAGCGTATTCACCGAAAGAAATTTCGGCGCCGCGCAGTGCCTTACCCCTCATGCGTCCACGCATTTGCTTGCGCCACTTTACACGCTTTGGCATCAACATAGTAGCTTACCTCATTCTTTTCGTCTGATCGTCGATCAGCGAAAACTATTCACTGACATAGACACCCTCAGTGGACTCAGCTTTTTCTTCCACCGGGGCAAGGACTTCGCCTTTATAGACCCAAACCTTCACGCCGATCCGCCCGTAGGTGGTCAGTGCTTCGGCGCGGGCAAAATCGATGTTCGCGCGCAAAGTCTGCAGCGGAACACGACCGTCGCGCAGCCAGACGCTGCGTGCCATTTCGGCGCCGCTCAAACGACCTGCTACCTCTACTTTGATGCCCTGAGCGCCCTGGCGCATTGCCTGCTGCAGCGCACGCTTCATAGCGCGGCGGTAGCTCACGCGGCGTTCCATCTGTCCGGCGATATTCTTCGCCACCAGATACGCATCAGTATCGGGGTTCTTGAGCTCTTTGATTTCCAGATCAATCTTCTTGCTGGTCAGAGCTTCCAGATCCTGGCGCATTTTCTTCACACTGTCGCCTTTGCGACCGATCAAAATACCGGGCTTGGCGGTGTGAACAACCACTTTCACCTTGCCGGGGAAGCGTTCCACTTCCACAGTGGATACGCCAGCTTTTTCAGCTTCGGCGTGGATCATTTCGCGAATGCGAAAATCCTGGTGCAGCTGGTCAGTATATTCTTTGCCTTCGGCGTACCAACGCCCCTGCCAAGGTTGATTGATACCCAGACGAAAACCAATCGGATGTACTTTACGACCCATAATATCTCCTGGTGTCTCTTTCCTTACGGTTGACAGTTACCGTACTTACTCCCGCTCACGGAGAATGACCGTGATGTGAGAAGACCGGCGCAGCAGCGGCTTGAAACGACCGCGAGCGCCAAATCGTCGCCACTTGCGAGTGGGGGCTTCGTCAGCAAAGATGCGGTGGATCAGCAGATCCTCGCGGCTCACGCCGAAATTCTCTTCTGCATTGGCAACTGCAGAAGCAAGCACTTTGGAGACTTCCTTCGCAGCCCCATTGGGCAGGAACTTCAACGTATTCAGCGCTTCCACAGCGGGTTTACCGCGCACCAGGTTCACCACCAGGCGAACTTTCTGCGCAGAAATACCCGAATAACTCAAATGTGCTCGAATATCATGTGCCATGGCTTACTTCCCCTTCGGTGCGGAAGCTTTTTCCGACATGTGACCACGGAAGTGGCGGGTAGGAGCAAATTCGCCCAGGCGATGACCTACCATATTCTCGGTGACATAAATCGGCACATGACGGCGACCATCATGGACAGCGATGGTGTGACCCACCATCTGGGGGAAGATGGTGCTGTCGCGGCTCCAGGTGCGAATCACTTTCTTTTCGCCCTTGGTGTTCATCGCTTCAATTCTGTTCAAAAGTTTGGGCTCGATGTACGGCCCTTTCTTTAGCGATCGTGACATAATAACGTCCCTCTTTCTCGCTCAATTATTGTGTGCCTGCCCGATTACCGGGTTGCCTTGTTGCGGCGGCGCACAATATATTGATCACTCCGTTTATTGCGGCGGGTCTTATAACCCATAGTCGGCTTGCCCCACGGGGTCTTCGGTCCTGGCATACCTGCCGGCTGACGACCTTCACCACCACCATGCGGATGGTCGCGGGGGCTCATCGCCGTGCCGCGGACGGTCGGGCGAACGCCCAAGTGGCGTTTGCGACCGGCTTTACCCAGTTTCACATTGCTGTGGTCCAGATTGCCCACCTGACCAATGGTGGCATAGCACACCTGGCGAACCAGGCGAACTTCACCCGAGGGCAGACGGATCTGCGCGTAATCGCCTTCTTTTGCCAGCAATTGCGCTGCACCACCTGCCGCACGCACCAACTGACCACCCTTGCCTTCAACCAGCTCAATGTTGTGGATCAGCGTGCCAACGGGGATGTTAGAAATGGGCATGCTGTTGCCAGGGCGAATTTCGCCGTTGGCGCCAGAGATGATGGTGTCGCCCACTTTCAAGCCCAGGGGGGCAATGATGTAGCGTTTTTCACCATCGGCGTATGACAGCAATGCCAGGCGCGCGGTGCGGTTGGGATCGTATTCGATCGCCGCCACGCGCGCGGGGATGTCAAACTTGTTGCGTTTGAAATCGATAACACGGATGAAGCGGCGGTTACCACCACCGTGGTGGCGAACCGTCACACGTCCGTAGGAGTTGCGTCCACCAAACCGACGCGGGGGCAGCAGCAAAGACCGCTCTGGTTTGGCTTTGGTGATCTCCTCAAACGTATAGCCGGTCATGTTGCGCAGACTCGGCGTTACAGGTTTATAGATCTTGACAGCCATTACTCTACCCCTTCAAAAATAGCAATTCGATCTTCGGGCGCAAGGGTCACAATAGCTTTCTTGTAACCGCTGGCGCGGACCGCTAAACGGCGGCTGCGCGCGCGGCGCGTGCGCTTCGCCGGGGCATTAATCACGTTCACCCGCAGAACTTTCACGTCGAACAGCTTTTCAACAGCGTCTTTCACCAGAACTTTGGTGGCGTCATCTGCCACCTCAAACACGTACTGGTGCAGCTTGCTGGATTGAAAATTCGACTTTTCGGTCACCAGCGGGCGGCGGAGAACTTCATAAATCGTTGTCATGCTTCCTCCTACCTATCCCAGGTTGGCAGCCAGAACATTGAGCGCCTCGAGCGGCAAAACCACCTTATCAAAGGTGAGCAGATCGCGGATGTTCAGGTAACCCGCCACCAAAATCTTGGCATCGGGAATGTTGTTCGTCGAGCGAACCACCTGTTCATATTCCGCGCTCTTCGCCGGAATGAGGACGAGCGCGCTGGCATCGCCCACCAGAGTATTGAGGGCTTTCGCCATCAAACGAGTCTTGGGTTCTGGCAGGGTGAGCGCATCCACCACCACAATTCTAGCTTCAGCGGCTTTCACCGTCAGTGCTGAGCGCAAGGCTGCGCGGCGCATTTTCAGCGGCATCTGCTGAACATAGGAATGCGGATGGGGCGTATGGGCTTTACCGCCGCCCTTCCAATGGGGTGCGCGGGTTGAACCCTGGCGCGCCCGACCGGTGCCCTTCTGGTGCCAGGGCTTGCGCCCGCCGCCAGATACGTCACCGCGACCCTTGGTTTGATGGGTCCCCAGGCGGGCATTCGCCATCTGGCGAACATATGCCTGGTGCATTAAATCGGTGTGGACCGGGGCTTCAAAGATCATCGCGGGCAAATCTACCGTGCTGACCTTCTTGCCCTCCATGTTGAAGACATCTACTTCCATAGTCACTTCGCTCCCATAAGGCACAAAACAGGATCGAGGTTGCCCTCTTACTGTTTGCGCGCTCCGTTGATAACCACCAGACCGCCCTTGGGTCCCGGCACAGAACCGCAGACGCCCAGCAGATTGCGCTCGGCATCCACAAGAACCACCTTCAAGTTCTGCGCGGTTACACGGTCATTGCCCATATGACCTGCACCGCGGTGACCCTTGTAGACACGACCCGGGGTGGTCGTTGAGCCGTTGGAACCAGGCGCGCGCAAACGATCGGACTGACCATGTGTAGCCGGTCCGCCACGGAAATGATACCGCTTGACACCACCTTGGAAACCTTTACCCTTACTGGTACCAATCACGTCCACCCGCTCGCCTAACTCAAATACCGAAACGGTTACCGTTTCGCCTTCAGCTAAGCCTGCGTCCTTGGCGCGAAATTCGCGCAAGAAACGAAGGGGCGGCAGGTTGTTCTTTTTGAGGTGACCCAATTCACCACCTGCCAGACGTTTTGGCTTCACTTCGCCGAAACCCAACTGAACCGCCGCATACCCCTCTGTTTCAGGCGACTTCACCTGGGTAACATAGCAAGGCCCAGCTTCGATGATTGTGACGGGCACAGCCGCGCCATTTGCATCGAAAATCTGGGTCATGCCGATTTTCTTGCCAATGAGCCCTTTCAACATCTACTATTCTCCTTGTAGGTTGTAAAAATCTTGACGGGACTGTCAACCTGGGCTTGGTTGCATCATCCCCGGACGTGGCACAGTCAGACACGTTGTCGCGACACGCTTTTTCTTGGGGTCTACGAACAACAGCGCTCTTGCGCCACCTCTAAACGGGTCGTTTAAACCCGAACCGAGCTATTTTACCACAACACATCATAAAACGCCATAGATGCAGGTAGCAAAGGGGAAAATTCATTCCCTTTTGCTACCTGATCCATCCGTCTTACGGCTTGATTAGCTGTGTGCGGAATTTAGATTTTGATTTCAATGTCCACGCCCGCAGGTAAGTTCAGGCGCATCAGCATGTCGATCGTCTTTGAATCTGGATCCAGTACGTCAATCAGACGATTGTGCGTGCGAATTTCGAAGTGTTCGTGGCTGTCTTTATCAATAAAGGTCGAACGTCGAACTGTAAACCGTTCCAGCTTGGTCGGCAGCGGGACTGGACCTACCACCTGCGCACCACTCCGTTCAGCCGTCTCCACAATCCGCTTGGCAGATTGATCCAGGACACGGTGATCATATGCCTTCAATCGAATCCGAATTTTTTGCTTAGCCATTTTCCACCTAGTCCAGAATCTTGGTGATCACACCGGCGCCAACCGTCAGACCACCTTCGCGAATAGCAAACTTGGAACCCTGTTCCAACGCCACCGGCACGATCAGTTCCACCTGCAGGTTCACGTTGTCACCGG
>JBDKTF010000270.1:0-3192 GCA_039680295.1 Anaerolineaceae bacterium | reverse complement strand
TTCCACGGGTTGCGCGGGCTGGGCTGGAATGCCGATGACTCGTTGGACGAACCGTAGGTGAATTCATCCAGGTTGACCTTGCCGATCATCACCGCGTCCGCCGCTTCCATCCGTTCCACCGCGGTGGCGGTGTAGGGCGCGCGGAAGTTTGCCAGGATTTTGGATGCCGCGGTGGAAGGCGTGCCTTCCACGCAGAAAATATCTTTGACGGTGAACGGCACCCCCGCCAGCGGACCCACTTCTTCGCCCGCCGCCAGTTTGCGGTCCACTTCCGCCGCCTGCGCGCGGGCGCGATCTGCGGTGAGCGTGATGAAGGCGTGCACCTTGCGTCTGTCTTCATCGGTCAGATCGCCCATATTCAGCGTTCCGGGGCGTCCATCCACCGCGGCGATGCGCGCCAATGCCGCATCGCAGACATCCGCAGCCGATACCTTGCGCTCGCGGATCAGAGAAACCAATTCAGTTGCAGAAAGATCGCTGAGTTCCATAAATTGTTCCAATCTGCGTCATTCGAGCGTGGTATGGGGAATATCCGGAACGACGATATACCCTTCCTCGAACTGCGGCGCCTGTGCAAGGATCGCCTGCACGTTGGGGTAAGGGCGCCATTCATCTTCGCGGGGGGTGGTGCTGTTTTCAAGGGTGTAGGGCACGCCGTGCGATGCCAGCGGCACATCTGCGCTGAGCGGGATGGCTTCCAACTCGCGGATGGCGTTGAGCTGATTGTTCAATTGCCGGCGCAAATATTCGCCCTCGTCGGCGGTCAATTCCAACGCAGCCAGCCCAACCAGATGATTGAAGATTTCGGGAGAAATTTCATCAGACATAGGGTTCAACCATTCCAAGGGAAGGATGTCGCCGCCTGTGCCAGGCGGCTGGGTCTGCGCATCGCAAATAGAAGGGATGGCGCGGACGCGCCAGACCTCTGTCAGTATAGTCCAGTTTGGGTACCTGTCAAGAAGCCTCCGCGCCTGCCTGATTGCCCCCTTCCATTAAATTATGCTTAGATAATCCTCGCTGATCAGACCATTCTGATCTTCATCTAATGGAAACCGGGTATACTATATTAACTAATTACCCCGCGGAAAAAACATCCTTGAATCCTCCTGCATCTTCCTCCCTGCCAACAAAAATCCGCATGAGTTTTGGGGTTTCCTGTTTGCTGCTGGTCTTTATCCTGCTTGCATTCGGTGGTTGGCTGCGCATGGCATTGGCGCTGCGCGACCAGGCGTTCATCCGCGAAGTAAACGCTCTGCCCGGGGTGGTTTATCTGGCAATCACTGGCGCGGTGTGGGGCATTCTGGGAATGGTTTCAGCCGCTGGTTTAATCTCCCGGCGGCGGTGGGGTTTGCGCTCGGCTCTTTCAGGAGTGATTCTTTTTCCCCTGACGGGGTGGGCAAATGTCCTTTGGACATCGAACATACAATCCGCCTCTCTGATCAATCTGCCATTTTTAATTGCATTGACAATTTTCTGGCTGGCAGCCGGGTTGCTGGTACTGATCCGCGCCGATCGGAAGGGGTGGTTTATCTCAAAGAATGATGAGGAAAAGAATCATGGCTGAACAAGAATTGGAAGTGAAATTTTACATTAACGATCTCGCTGCTCTGGAGAATCGGTTGAAAAAGGCAGGCGGTAGCCTGGTGTATCCGCGGACGTTTGAAATCAACCTGCGTTACGACAACCCGGCGGGTGAGCTCAGCCGCAATCACCGCGTCTTACGCCTGCGTCAGGATACTGCCGCGGTGCTCACCTATAAAGGTCCCAGCCAGGCGCGCGAAGACGTCAGCGCCCGCCAGGAGATCGAGGTCATCGTCAGTGATTTTACTGCCGCGCAGCATCTGCTCGAAGCCCTGGGGATGGTGGTGGTTTTCCTTTATGAAAAACAGCGCACCACTTACGATCTGAATGGGGTCAAGGTCACCCTGGACGAAGTGCCATTCGGTCACTTCATCGAAGTGGAAGGACCCGATGCCGAAACGATCAAGGCTGTGGCAAAGAAATTGGACGTCAGTTGGGATGCGCGCAGCACCAGCAGTTATTCCGCCATTTTCGGTCTTTTAAAAGCGAAGAAAAAACTGTCCTTCAACGATATGACCTTTGCCAATTTCCAGAACATCACCATCACCCCCGAAGATCTGGACATGATACCTGCGGATTAACCTTCTGCACCGGCTTGATTCGGCAAAAAGCGTTTACCGCATCAGTTCCATCAGGGGCGTCTCATAGCAAACATTACATGATCCACTGAAAACCGGATGGACACATGGATCGACCTCTCCGGAGGGGCAGACCGATGGGTTCGTCCGGTTTTTCTTATCTGGGCGGCGCCTCGTTTCCGTTTTTGAATCATCATTCCATATTAAATAAAAAAGGGGCTTTCGCCCCGCAGATCACTGCTTCGTTAAACCAGCCTTCCATCAACCCACGTCAGGGTATTGACCTCATCGTGTTCCTTCATCAGCACCGGCAGCAGATTCTCCATATCCCGCGCCGCGCCGGTGGTTAAATAGCGCACTCTTCCCGCGCATCCTTCCTGCCGCAGCCAGCCCCGTTCCGCCAGCACAGCCGCCGTGCGCCGCGCCACCGCCGGAGCCGGATCGATCACCCGCACGTCAGGTCCGGTAATTTGCTGTATGGTTGGAATCACGAATGGATAATGGGTGCAGCCCAATACCACCGTATCGATCCCGGCTTTCAGCATCGGGTTTAACCCCTTCTCCAGAATACCCCGCACCACCGCTGAAGCCAGGTCACCTTTTTCGATCTGGTCGACCAGCCCCGGACAGGTATAGGTCAGAATTTCAACATCCTGCGCAAAGCGTTCCACCACCGAGGCATACAATTCGCCCTGGAAAGTGGCTTGCGTTGCCAGCACCCCCACCTTGCCGGTATGCGTATGCTCCGCCGCAGGTTTGACTGCCGGTTCCATCCCCACAAATGGCACATCAGAAAAAGTCTGCCGCAGCACATGCAGCGCTGCCGCCGATGCTGTGTTGCACGCCACCAGAATAAGTTTGGCGCCCTGATGCAGCAAAAAGCGCGTCACTTCGAGCGAAAAGGCGCGCACTTCTTCCAGCGACCGCGTGCCGTAAGGCACATGCTTTTGATCTCCCAGGTAAATGACATTTTCCGCGGGAAGCAGTTGGCGCAGCGCGCGCAGCACCGAAAGCCCGCCCACCCCGGAATCAA
>JBDKTF010000559.1:0-3354 GCA_039680295.1 Anaerolineaceae bacterium | reverse complement strand
ATCTGGCAAGCGCGCTGGATAACCAACCCGTCGATGAAGTAATCATTGCCATTCCCAGTGCGCCGGGGAAAGTGGTGCGTCTGGTGGCGGATGTGTGCCGGTTGAAGGGCGTTCCTTTCCGCACTATGCCGGGGAGTTATGAGCTGCTGGGTGGAACAGTCAGCGTCAGCAGGCTGCGTGAAGTGGATATTGCCGACTTGCTGCGGCGTGAACCGGTGCATGTGAACGATGACCGGGTGGGCGCCAGCCTTTCTGGAAAAGTGGTGATGGTGACGGGTGCAGGCGGTTCGATTGGGCGCGAATTATGCCGGCAGGTAGCCCGGTGGATGCCCAGCGAACTTGTGCTGTTGGGTCACGGCGAGAACAGCATCTTTGAAACATGGCTTGATTTACGGGATAGTTTTCCATCCCTTTCGGTGCGCACGGTGATTGCAGACGTTCGCGACCGGGAACGAATTCAGATGTTGTGGCGCGAAATTCACCCACAGGTGGTCTTCCATGCTGCGGCGCACAAACACGTTCCTTTGATGGAAGTCAATCCAGTGGAAGCCATCACCAATAATGTAATGGGTACCCGCAATGTGGTGGATGCTTCGCTGGAAACCGGTGTGGAACGTCTGGTGATGATTTCCACTGATAAAGCCATTCGCCCGGCGAATGTGATGGGCGCCACCAAGCGCATGGCGGAAATGATCGTGTTGGATGCTGCGCTGCGCAGCGGGCGTTCATTCTCTGTGGTTCGTTTTGGAAATGTGCTGGGCAGCCGTGGAAGCGTGGTGCCGCTCTTCAAGCGCCAGATCGCTCGCGGTGGTCCGGTAACGGTGACCCACCCGGATATGAAGCGTTATTTTATGACCATCCCAGAAGCTGTGTATCTGGTATTGCAGGCGTCGGCGATGGGCAGGTCGGGTGACTTGTTTGTTTTGAATATGGGGCAGCAGGTGCGCATTCTGGACCTGGCAGAGGACCTGATCCGCCTTTCGGGGTTGGAGCCGGGACGTGACATCGAAATCGTGTATACCGGCATCCGACAGGGTGATAAATTGAGCGAAGATCTCTGGGATGAAGGGTTTACCTTTGAAAAAACCGATCACCCGGATATTTTCCGCGTTGAATCGCAGGAAGGACTGCACGGCTTAGAACTGCGTCAGACGGTGGATGAATTGATTCACCTGGCGCAGGAAGGTGACGGCACAACAGCGGTCGCTTTAATGGATGAAATTATTCCTGGTTCGGCGGTTCTCAGCACACCGCCTCCAGATTTGACTTCTACTGATTCATGACTGAACTGAACCTGAGTGAATGGCAGGCATTTTTACGCCAGCACCCGCAAGCGCATCTGCTTCAAACCGCAGAATGGGGAGAATTGAAGCGGGGTTTCGGTTGGCGAGTACGGCGCGCGGCAGTGTCAGACTGCGGCGCGCAAATTCTGTTTCGCCCCCTACCGGTGGGTTTTTCGGTGGGCTATATCCCGCGTGGACCCGTGGGCATCCCTTCAGCGGCGTTCTGGGCTGAAGTGGATCATCTGGCTCGAAGTGAGCGGGCGGTATTTCTCAAAGTGGAACCGGACCGATGGGGCGAACCCTCAGCGGATGAAGCGGCAGCACTGTTTCCTGGTTTTCAAAGCAGTCCGCATTCCATCCAGCCACCGCGAACCATTGTGGTCAGCCTGGAAGGGGGAGAAGACGCAATTCTGGCGCGAATGAAACAAAAGACGCGCTATAACATCCGTCTGGCGGAGCGCAAAGGGGTAGTGGTGCAGCCGGGAAGTGACCTTGAGGTTTTTCAGAATTTGATGGTAGCAACAGGCAGCCGCGATGGTTTTGGCGTGCACAGTCAGGCATATTACCAGCGGGTCTATGACCTTTTTCACCCAATGGAAATGTGTAATCTGCTTGTGGCGGCATATGACAACAAACCACTGGCGGGTCTGATGGTGTTTGCATGCGGCAACCGCGCATGGTATCTATACGGCGCATCCAATGATGAGGAGCGTAATCGCATGCCCACCTATCTGCTGCAGTGGGAAGCCATGCGTTGGGCGATGGAAAGGGGCTGTACGGAATATGACCTGTGGGGTGTGCCTGACGCGGATGAGGAAACCCTGGAAACAGGCTTCGAAACCCGTTCGGAT
Source organism: Anaerolineaceae bacterium (assembly GCA_039680295.1). Taxonomy (GTDB): domain Bacteria; phylum Chloroflexota; class Anaerolineae; order Anaerolineales; family Anaerolineaceae; genus JBDKTF01. The sequence goes on along the minus strand of JBDKTF010000559.1, from coordinate 1,220 downwards.
GGGTTATGGGGTGTCTATCGCTTTAAACGCGGCTTTGGGGGCGTCCTGACGCGTGCCAGCGGCGCCTGGGACCGGGTATACAACCCCTTACTTTATCGCTTGTATCGATTGCGGTTGCGCAGCCATGGGGAAGGGGGAGCATGATCACTGAAAATCATCTGCACTGCCTGCACTGCGGCGCAGGACTGGTGCTTCAAATTGTGGATGGAATTGAACGGCAGGTTTGCCCATCCTGTGGATGGGTATTTTACCGGCAGATGAAAGTCAGCGCAGGAACGGTCATCGAACAGGGCGGGCGGCTGCTGCTGGTGCAGCGCGCCATGCCGCCCTGGCAGGGCGATTGGTATCTGCCTGCCGGGTATCTGGAATATGACGAAGATCCCAGGCGCGGCGCAGAACGTGAGACCTGGGAGGAAACTGGTCTGGTGGTGCAGACGAAGGATGTGGCGGATGTGATGTTTGGCGATCAGGATCCCCGGGGGAATGTGGTAACGATTCTCTATACCGCGAAGATTGTCGGGGGCGAGCTGACCACCAGCAGTGAAAGCGCTGCGGTGCAGTGGTTTATGCCCGAAGAAATTCCGCACAATCTGGCGGGCAGCGGGCACGACCAGGCAATCCGTGCCTGGCAGCGGACGCACCGGCGGGAGAATGACGCATGAAAGTATTTTCTTCCATTCCAACCGAATGGGATGGGTGGATGGCGCAGCTTCCTGGCGCGCATTTGCTGCAAACGGCTGAGTGGGCGCAGACCAAGGCGGATGTCGGTTGGCAGGCGCTGCCGGTCATCTGGCAGAACGATGATGGGGGTGTGGATGCTGCCGCAATGGTGTTGGAGCGCAGCGTTCGTCTGTTCGGACGGCTGCGTTTGCGGATATTGTATGTTCCACGTGGACCGTTGCTGGATTGGAGCAATTTGGAACTGCGCCGTCTTGTGTTGGACGATCTGCAAAAACTGGCGAAGGAACGCGGAGCAATCTTTATCAAAATTGATCCGGATGTGCTGGTGGGAACCGGAATTCCAGGGTCAGACGATGCGCGCGAAAATCTCGTTGGAAAAACGCTTCAAACGGATCTGGCGCTGCGTGGCTGGCTCTTTTCGGCTGATCAGGTGCAGTTTCGCAATACCGTTAAGATCGATGTGACGCAGACAGAAGAAGAAATCATGGCGCGGATGAAACAAAAGACGCGCTATAACCTGCGTCTGGCGCAGCGAAAAG
>JBDKTF010000088.1:0-9054 GCA_039680295.1 Anaerolineaceae bacterium | reverse complement strand
GAGCTGAGCGGCGGCGAACGCCAGACGACCAATAACCGAATGGAACTGACGGCGGCGATTCAGGCGTTATCTGCGCTCAAACGCCCCTGCAGGGTGACGCTGTATACTGATTCGGAGTATCTGAAGCGGGTAATCACAGAATGGCTGCCGGGATGGAAATCGCGCGGCTGGAAACGCAAGTAAGGTGCGCTGGCGACCGTGGAGTAGTGGCAGGCGCTGGATCGTCTGTTGGAACAGCACATGGTGCGTTGGACGTGGGTGAAGGGTCACGCCGGACATCCGCAGAATGAACGGGTGGACCGTCTGGCGCGGGAAGCCATGCCAAGATAGAAGGGAATGGCTTCAGCTTCTGTGATTTTTTCTGCGGGAGCGTAGTTTGGAGCTTATCGAAAAAAAAGACACACGCGAGCGTGTGTCTTTTCGTAAGGAGGCGACGACGGGATTTGGACCCGTGATGAGGGTTTTGCAGACCCTTGCCTTGCCACTTGGCCACGTCGCCGGGATAAAAATGGCTGATAGCAAACGGCTTTCTTGGGACCATTCGCTATCAGCCATTTGCTGAAAAAGCCTGAGCGGGTAACGGGACTCGAACCCGTGACCTTCTCCTTGGCAAGGAGGTGTTCTACCAACTGAACTATGCCCGCATGGTCTGTTATCAGAAGTTCTTGCGCCTCAGCTAACGACGGTCAGATTATAAAACAGGTTTATATGAAAGTCAACCCCTTTGGAAAGAGTGATTTTTTGAAATTCCCCGATAATTTCTTGTAAAATAGAACACATGTGCTATAATAACATCAGACGATCGAACGTGGAGGAAATCTGATGAATCGGGTGACGTGGGCGATATTCCCTGGGGTAATCTTCGGCAGCGCGGTGGTGGCGCTGATTGCGATGTTGGTCACCAGCGGCAGCACTTACCAAGCCTACCTGGTGCAGACTGCATTTAAAGCGGCGCAGCCCATCACAATTCAAGAGGCGCCGGAACCCGCACCAGAAAATGTTGTTGAACAAAGCGCGGCTCCTGAACAGCCCGTTTCGGGGACCGACTGCCAGGTGAGCGAAGGATACCCGGAAACAGTTCGCCAGTGGTGCGGGCTGATCACTCAATATGCGCAGGAAAATAATCTTGATCCCAATCTGATCGCAGCGCTGATCCTTCAGGAAAGCGGGGGGGACCCAACCGCCTATTCCCACAGCGGAGCGGTGGGCTTGATGCAGGTGATGCCGCGGGACGGAATCGCCGCCAGCTTTCAGTGCAACAGCGGTCCCTGCTTTGCGTCGCGCCCAACCATCCAGGAACTGGAAGATCCAGAATTCAATGTTTCTTACGGCACACGGATGCTGGCGGGGCTGATCAATAAACGCGGAAATACACGCGACGCCCTGATGGCATACGGTCCGGCGAATGTCGGATACTATTATGCCGACATTGTGCTGGCAATTTACGAAAAATACTGAAGATGTATTACAAAAATCCTAACCTTATCAGACAGATGGGGGTTGAAATTTTAGTCTGATCGAGGTAGAATTTCTATTCCGAAAAATAAAGCATAAAAAGGCAAGGTTCTAACCTTGACCCATAAGGCGTCGTTTGTTATAATCAACGATTGCGTATCATGCCCTCTATCTGGGGATAATGGGCAATGTTTACCTAAATTTTACCAGGTCTAATCAACCAGGAGAACCCCATGGCATCTGATTTGCCAATCAAGTCTTACGCACGAATTCCAGTAACCCTGCAGCTTCCCAACCTGATCGAGGTTCAGCTTGAATCGTTTGAACGATTGAAGCGGGAAAGCCTTGCGGATCTCTTTCATGAGATTTCCCCAATCGAATCCTATAACAAGGGGATGAAACTTTATTTCCCAAGTCGAACACCAGAATCACAACAATGGGGGTTAACCTATCGTTTTGAAGAGCCCAAGCATTCTATTGAGGAATGTGTTGAGCGGGATTTAACTTATGCCAGCCCGCTGTACGTCTCAGTTCTCTTAGCGGGACCGGATGTTGCGGAACCGATCAAGCAGGATATTTTCCTTGGCGATTTTCCAGAGATGACAGAAAACGGAACGTTTATCATCAATGGAACCGAACGTGTCGTGGTATCACAGTTGATCCGATCTCCGGGTGTTTATTTTGAAGCCCCGGTGGATCGCGCGACAGGTCGTCCGCTCGCGATGGCGAAATTGATTCCAGATCGCGGCGCATGGATGGAATTTGAAACCCGCAAGAACGATTACATCATCCTTAAATTCAACCGCAAACGCACTGTGCCGATCACGGTATTCCTGCGCGCGCTGTCGGTGGTGGATGATGGGCTGGAAGATTCTCCGCTCAAGACTGGATCGGATGAGGAAATCCTCGCCCTCTTCCAGGATATTGACAACAACCCCGACCGCATGTTCATTGCATCTTCGCTGCGGCAGGAACCCGCCTGGGATCTGTCGGGCGGTGTCAGCGTGGCAGAAGCGGCGCTGATTGAATTCTTCAAACGCATGCGCCCGGGAGATCCGGCTACACTGGATAATGCCCGCGCTTTCCTTGAGGAGCAGTTGTTCGATCAGCGTCATTACGATCTGGAACGGGTGGGTCGCTACAAACTCAATCAGAAGCTGGACCTGCAATCGCAGATTTCGGTTCAGCACCGCACCGTAACCAAGTGGGATGTGATCCGCCTGGTGCGGCACATGATTTTGATCAACAACGGCGTGGAACCCGCCGATGATATCGATCACCTGGGCAACCGCCGTGTAAAGACGGTTGGCGAGTTGATTCAGAACAAGCTGCGCATTGGTCTGCGCCGCATGGAGCGCGTGATCAAAGAGCGCATGTCCATTCGCGATCAGGACCAGCTCTCACCGGTCAGTCTGGTGAACATTCGTCCGGTCGTGGCGGCGCTGCGTGAATTCTTCGGTTCCAGCCAGCTCTCACAGTTCATGGATCAGACCAACCCGCTGGCGGAACTGCGCCACAAACGCACGCTTTCCGCGCTGGGTCCTGGCGGTTTGCGCCGTGAGCGCGCCGGCTTCGATGTGCGCGATGTGCACCATTCGCACTACGGACGCATCTGCCCAATTGAAACGCCTGAAGGTCCGAACATCGGTTTGATTGGTCGTCTGGCGTCTTTTGCGCGCGTGAATGAATACGGCTTCATCGAAACCCCTTACCGTCGCGTATTCAAGACCCTTTCTCCGACCGATCCCCGTCTGGTGGGGCGCAAGATGAAAGAAACGCTGACCAACCCCGAAACCGGCGAAGTCATCGTGAAGGCGGGCGAACGCGTTACCGCAGAAATGCTGCCTGCCATCAATAAGATGCAGAAGAGCGCCATCTTCGTGGTGCCGTTTGTTTCAGACGATATCGACTACCTTTCGGCGGATGCCGAAGATAAATTTGTGATCGCCCAGGCGAACGCGCTGTTGAACAAGCACCGCGAGTTCGAAACCGTGCGTGTTTCCTGCCGTTATCACTCTGGCTTTGTGTTCCAGAATTCTGACGCCATCAACTATATGGACGTGGCGCCAAACCAGGTCGTGGGTATCAGCGCGGCATTGATCCCCTTCCTCGAGCACGATGACGCCAACCGCGCGTTGATGGGCTCGAACATGCAGGCGCAGGCTGTGCCGTTGATCGCCCCCGATATCCCCCTGATTTCCACCGGCATGGAACACAGCGCCGCGTTGGATTCGGGACAGGTGGTGGTGGCTCAGGAAGACGGCGATGTGATTTCCGTCACCGGTAAACAGATCGTTGTGCGATCTGCCGAAGGCGACCACGTCTACAATTTGCGCAAATATCAACGTTCGAACCAGAGCACCTGCATCGACCAGCGCCCGGCTGTGGTGAAGGGTCAGCGGGTGCGCCGCGGCGATATCATCGGCGATTCGTCATCCACCGAGAACGGTGAACTGGCGTTGGGTCAGAACGTGGTGGTGGCATTCGTGTCCTGGGAAGGCGGCAACTTCGAAGACGCCATTTTGATCTCGGAACGCATCGTGCAGGACGACCGCTTCACTTCGGTGCATATCGAGAAATACGAAGTGGAAGCCCGCGACACCAAGCTGGGTCCCGAAGAGATCACCCGCGATATTCCGAACGTGGGTGAAGACGCCATCAAAGACCTGGACGAGAACGGGATCATCCGCATCGGCGCCGAAGTCGGACCGAATGACATTCTGGTGGGTAAGATTACCCCCAAGGGTGAAAAGGAACTGACCCCCGAAGAGCGCCTGCTGCGCGCCATCTTCGGTGAAAAATCACGCGACGTGAAAGACACTTCGCTGCGCATGCCGCATGGTGAACGCGGCAAGGTGGTGGATGTAAAGGTCTTCACGCGTGAAGACAATGCCGATCTTTCGGCGGGCGTGGATAAAATGGTGCGCGTCTCTGTGGCGCAGCGCCGCAAGCTCACCGCCGGCGACAAGATGGCAGGACGTCACGGAAACAAGGGTGTGGTTTCCAAGGTGGTTCCGGTGGAAGATATGCCCTTCCTGGCGGACGGCACACCGGTGGACATCATCCTGAACCCTCTGGGCGTGCCTGGACGTATGAATATCGGTCAGGTGCTGGAAACCCATCTGGGTTGGGCAGCCCTGCGTTTGGGCTTCCGCGCGGTGACGCCGGTGTTTGACGGCGCGAACGAAGCCGAGATCGAAGCAGAACTGGCGCGCGCCTGGCTGGTGGATTATGCCTGGAAAGTGACCGCCGACAAAGCCTGGGAATGGCTGCACGGACAGGAAACCCAGCCCGACCCTGAAACGCTGGAAGACGACGACGAAGTTCGTCTGCTGTACATGGAAGCCTGGTTGGGAGATCGCGGTTACGACATCTACCGCATGACCTCTGAAACGACCTACGCCCGCCGCGCTGCGGTGCGCGAATGGCTGCGCGATGAAGGCTATGACCCCGATTCCATCCTGATCTTCGAAGATACCAAGATCGAGCTGGAAGACGTGGCAGCGCAGGACGAACGCGCGATCAACAGCTGCCTGCGGTTCTGGATGCGGGACAGCGGTGAAGACCTGGAAGGTGTGGCGGATGAAGCGATCCGTGAACGCGCCAGCAAGGTACAAACGGCATACAACCCCATCCCGATCCTGGGCAAGCTGGCACTGCGAAACGGCAAGACCGGCGAACCCTTCGATCAGCCGGTGACGGTGGGCGTGATGACCATGCTCAAACTGCACCACCTGGTGGAAGACAAAGTACACGCACGTTCCACAGGACCTTACAGTCTGGTGACGCAGCAGCCTCTGGGCGGCAAGGCGCAGTTCGGTGGTCAGCGCTTCGGTGAAATGGAAGTATGGGCGCTGGAAGCCTATGGCGCCGCCTATACCCTGCAGGAAATGCTGACAGTGAAGTCAGACGATGTTCAGGGGCGCGTAAGCACCTATTAAGCCATCGTCAAGGGTGAACCGATTGAAGAGCCGAGCATCCCGGCATCGTTCCGCGTGCTGGTGAAAGAGCTGCAAAGCCTGGGACTGGCAGTGGAAGCGGTGCTGGAGAACGGCGAAGTGATCCGTTTTGGAAAAGACGAAGAACGTGTTCATCCGCCCAAGATGGAGACCGGTTTGCTCGGTTTGGGCGAAGATTATATGGGAATGTGACGGGAGAAGGGTTCTCTTGACTTCCTTTTCGGCGCATGGTAGAATCGAACGCCGTTATGGAAACAGGGGAAACAGGAGGACCCTCCCTTCTTTTTCCACTTATCGAGGGTGATACCGTCAGCGCACCAGATGGTATGATCCGTTGTAACAAATTTCTTATAGATATTGGCGAGAATCTCGCTGATGCAATTTTTTTTGGAGGCAAAACGTGCCCACGATTAACCAATTGATCCGAAAAGGCCGCCAGACCAAAAAGGTCAAAAGCAAAGCCCCCGCGCTGCTGTACACATTGAACTCAATGAAACAGCGCCGCGTCCGTCAGGCTACTGGTGCGCCGCAGAAACGAGGGGTTTGCACTGTCGTGCGTACCATGACCCCCAAGAAGCCGAATTCGGCGTTGCGCAAGATCGCCCGTGTGCGCTTGACCAACGGCATCGAAGTTACGGCATATATTCCTGGTGAAGGTCATCAGCTCCAGGAGCACTCCGTGGTATTGGTCCGCGGCGGTCGTGTGAAAGACCTGCCAGGCGTTCGCTACCACATTGTGCGCGGTACCCTGGATACGACTGGCGTAGCAAAGCGCGGTCAGTCTCGCTCCAAGTACGGTGCGAAGCGCCCCAAGTAGTCTTCATAAGCCAGTGAGGAACTCCAATCTGGCGAAATTAGCTTGAATAGATGGAGAAGTTGAATGTCGCGACGTGCAAAACCTGAAAAGCGGGAAGTTCTTCCCGACGTGCGCTATCAAAATATATATGTAACCGCGTTCGTTCACCGTATTATGCGCCGTGGTAAGAAATCCACCGCAACCCGCGCCATGTATGACGCGCTGGATATGGTGAAAGAACGCACCGGCAAGGACCCGACGGAAGTGCTGGATCAGGCACTGCGCAATGTGGGTCCTGTAATGGAAGTTCGCCCTCGCCGTGTGGGTGGCGCGACCTACCAGGTGCCTATGGAAGTTCCCGCATCTCGCCGCACCACGCTGGCGATGCGCTGGATTATCGATGCAGCCCGTGCTCGTTCTGGTAAATCTTTTGCAGAAAAAATGGCTGGCGAAATTATGGATGCCTTCAACAGCCAGGGTTCTGCGGTTCGCAAACGCGAAGAAACCCACAAGATGGCAGAAGCCAACCGGGCATTTTCTCACTATCGCATGTAACGTCTGAGTTACGAAGCTGTAGTTTTTAGCAAGGAAGTAAGGTATTTTCAATGGCTCGTAATCACCCGTTAGAGCGATACCGCAATATTGGCATTATTGCCCATATTGACGCTGGTAAGACAACCACTACCGAGCGTATTCTGTTCTATACCGGCAAAACGTACCGGATTGGTTCGGTTGATGACGGAACCACGGTAACCGACTGGATGGTTCAGGAACGTGAGCGGGGGATTACGATTGTATCCGCGGCTGTTTCCGCCGAGTGGAAGGATTATCAAATCAATATCATCGACACCCCAGGGCATATCGACTTTACCGCCGAAGTGCAGCGCTCACTGCGCGTGCTGGATGGCGGGGTGGTCGTTTTTGATGCCGTGCAGGGTGTTGAACCACAAAGCGAAACCGTCTGGCGACAGGCGGATCGTTACGGCGTACCGCGAATCTGCTTTGTCAACAAAATGGATCGGGTTGGCGCATCCTATGAACGCACGATCGAAACCATTCGTCAGCGTCTGGGCGCCCATCCGCTCCCCATGCAAATCCCCATTGGATCAGAAGCCAGTTTTAAAGGCGTGGTCGATGTTCTGACTCAGAAGGCTTATCTCTGGGCAGATGAACTGGGTCGGGATGTGGAAGAGATTGACATTCCCGCCGATCTGGTCGACCAGGCGAAGGAAAACCGCGAACGGCTGGTGGAAAGCATCGTTGAACTCGACGATGACCTGACCATCAAATACCTGGAAGGCGAAGAGATCACCCTGGACGAGCTGAAAGCCGTCTTGCGGAAAGCGATCATCGCCAGCAAGGTCACTGCCGTGTTCTGCGGCAGCTCGCTGCGCAATAAGGGCGTTCAGCCTGTGCTGGATGCGGTTATCGATTACCTGCCCTCGCCGCTGGATATTCCGGCAGTCAAAGGCACCCGGTTGGACGGCACCACCGAAGTGGAATGCCCGCCCAAAGACGATGAACCTTTAAGCGCATTGGTCTTCAAAATTGTTACAGATCCTTACGTGGGACGACTGGCGTATTTCCGCGTCTATTCTGGCACGCTCAAGCAGGGCAGCACGGTATTGAACCCGGTCAAAGGCAAGAAAGAGCGCATTGGTCGTTTGCTGCGCATGTATGCCGATCGGCGGGAAGACATTACGGAAGTTAACGCAGGAGATATTGCCGCGGTGTTGGGTCTGAAAGATTCCTTCACTGGCGATACCCTGTGCGACACTGCTGCACCCGTGGTGCTCGAAAGCATCTCCTTCCCCGAGCCGGTGATTTCGGTGGCGATTGAACCCAAAACCCTGGCAGACCAGGCGAAGATGGGCGAGGCGCTGCGCAAGCTCTCTGAAGAAGACCCGACTTTCCGCGTTCATTCAGACGAAACGACCGGTCAGACGATCATCGAAGGCATGGGCGAACTCCACCTGGATGTTCTGGTGGACCGCATGACGCGCGAATTCCACGTGCAGGCAAACGTGGGTCGTCCGCGCGTGGCATATCGCGAGACCATTACCCGCCCCGTGAGCAAAGTGGATTATCGGTATGTAAAACAGACAGGGGGGCATGGTCAATTCGGTCATGTCGTGTTCAAGCTCGAACCCGGTGAAAAGGGTAAGGGCGTGGAGTTTGTGGATGCAATCGTAGGTGGCGCCATTCCGAAGGAATATATTCCTTCGGTGGAAAAGGGTGTTCGCGAAGCGGCAGAAAGCGGCACGATTGGCGGATATCCGGTCACCGATGTGCGTGTTACCCTCATTGACGGCTCTTTCCACGAAGTGGACTCAAGTGAAATGGCGTTCAAACTGGCAGGTCTGTTTGGTTTCAAAGAAGGCCTGGCAAAGGGCGCTCCCGTTTTACTGGAGCCGATCGAGAAGGTAGAAATTGTCGCTCCTGAAGAGTATTTGGGAGATATCTTGGGACAGGCAAATTCTCGCCGCGGCACGGTACTGGGCATGGATATGCGCCCGGGCAACGCGCAAGCCGTACGCGCAGAAATTCCCCTGGCAGAACTGTTTGGTTATGCCACAGATCTGCGTTCATCGACCCAGGGACGTGGGGTTTTCTCCATGGAATTTGACCATTATGCGCCGGTATCAGAAACCGTGATGCAGAAGGTTCTCAATACGAAATGATATTCTGACTTTTCACTTTCTTGGAAAAATTGTCAAGGAGACATTAATTTATGGCTAAGCAGAAATACGATCGGTCGAAGCCGCATGTGAACGTGGGAACGATGGGACACATCGACCACGGGAAGACCACCCTGACCGCGGCGATCACGAAAGTATCCCAACT
>JBDKTF010000472.1:0-3426 GCA_039680295.1 Anaerolineaceae bacterium | reverse complement strand
CCCCGGTTCTGACGCGGAATGTCCAGTTCATCTCGCGCTGAATTTTGCGGCCATCCACCGCCAGCGCCCCGGCTGAGAGGTGGGCTGTGTAAACGCCTTCCTCCAATGGATTCTCAGGGATCCATTCGAAGGTATTCCCATCCCATACGATCTTTCCGGCTTTTTCGGGTGTCACCGAAAAATGCGCGGCGACAGAATCGATCTGCATGGGTTGTTTGAATTGAAGGGTGATATGCAGCGTGGCTGCCGCTTCTGTTTGATCCTGTGGCGAAACAGACAGCACGCGTGCCTGCCACGGCGCCCATTGGATCACGAATACCGCCAGCGCCAGAACAATTCCCAGCAGCAGCACCCAGGAATTTCGAAGATTGAAATGAAGTTTTGCTTTTTGTCCCATATCCCGATGATATCACAACCAAATCAAACCGCCCAACTGGATGGGTTGGGCGGTTGAAAATCGGTGTATCTGAACTGAAGCAATCAGGACGTCTTGGTCTTTGTCGGTGTGGAGGTTGAAGGCGCCACCGCAGGCTTTGAAGGCGTGGGTGTTCCGCCAACGGTGGGTACAGGCGTTGCGATATTCACCGGAACCTTGATCACATCCCCTGCGTACAACACAGCCGTAGATTCCAGTTTGTTTTTCGCCAGAATAGCATCCACCGTGCTGTTGAATTTTTCAGCGATGCTCGCCAGGGTATCGCCCGGCTCAATGGTGTAATCAATATCACCGCGGAAACTCGCCGGAACGGGTGTCGGTGTATCCAGTTGCTGACCCGGCGCCGGAACAAAGATCTTATCACCAGCCTTGATGGGGCATGTCGAGCCGAAGTTGTTGATCGCCAACAAAACCATCAGATCGACATCATATTTCGCGGCGATATCATAGCAGGTATCCCCTTCCAGCACCGTATATTCAAAGGGTCCAGACGCTGTCGCAGTCACATCGGGTGTGGCTGTCATTAACTCAGTGGGGGTGAATGTCATGGTCGGCGAAGGGGTGATCGTCGGTGTCGAGGTGATGGTTGGGGTGGGCGTTTTCGTCGCGAACAGATGGATTCCACCGCCTTTGCCGCTGAACGCGCTCACCAGAATGACAACCCCCACAAGGACCAGCACAACCGCAACCGCCCCGATGATATACGGACCGAGCTGCTGGCTCTTTTTTCTGGGTTTCATATACTTATTGACAGAGTGTTTTGTACTCATAGTTTTCCTATCTCGTTGTTTTTGGTACGCTCTGGAATGAATCCAGAGGTTACGAAAGGCGTCCCAAAGAGTTCAATAAGGCGAGTCTATCACGGTTTAAGACATACGGCAAGCAAGGAACGCGTAAAAGCAAAGCGATACCAACCCTTTTTTTGAGACGTTCGACGCGTTCATTGAGTTCCCGAAGGATGCCAATGAAAAAAGCCAGGTTTTTCTCCTGGCTTTCATCCCAAGGTCAAACCCTTCAAACGGCTAAATTCGGATGGGTCATTTTCAGATATTGCTTCAGATATTCACCAGTGTAAGATTCTTTTACCTGGCATACCTCTTCCGGTGTTCCTTCTGCAACCAGCAGCCCACCGCGGTCACCGCCTTCGGGTCCCAGGTCGATCAGATAATCAGCCACTTTGATGATGTCCAGGTTGTGCTCAATGATCAGCACAGAATTACCCGTATCCACCAACCGCTGCAAGACCTCGATCAACTTATGCACATCCGCCGCGTGCAGCCCCACAGACGGTTCATCCAGCACATACAGTGTTCGCCCCGTGGCGCGCCTCGAAAGTTCGCGCCCCAGCTTGACGCGCTGCGCTTCACCACCCGAGAGCGTGGTTCCCGACTGCCCAATCCGTACATACCCGAGCCCCACATCCTGCAGGGTTTGCAGCTTGTTCAAAATGGACGGGAATGCCGAGAACAATTCGATTCCCTCATCCACCGTGGTATCCAGCACATCGGCGATGGATTTGCCCTTGAAATGCACCTGCAGCGTTTCCCGATTGAAACGCGAGCCGTGGCATACGTCGCAGGGCACGTACACATCCGGAAGGAACTGCATCTCGATGCGCAGTTGCCCCTGTCCCTGGCAGGCTTCACACCGTCCGCCATGAACATTGAACGAGAAGCGTCCGGCTTTATATCCGCGCAGTTTGCTTTCAGGCAGCTCAGCGAAAAGCTGGCGTACTTCATCGAACAAACCTGTATAGGTGCCCGGATTCGACCGTGGCGTACGACCGATCGGCGATTGGTCGATATTGATGATCTTATCGAGGAACTGCTCCCCTTCGATACGGTCAAACTCACCCGGTTGTGTATGCGCCCGCATCAAATCATGCGCCAGCGCGTTGTACAGGATATCCACCATGAGCGTCGACTTGCCTGATCCGGAGACACCGGTGATGCACACCAGTTTTCCCAGTGGAATGCTGACATTCAGGTTCTTCAAATTATTCGCCCGCGCCCCCACCACCCGCAGCAAGTTGCCGTTTCCGGTTCGCCGTTCTGCAGGTATTGGCACCTGTTTGCGCCCTGAAAGATAAGCGCCGGTCAACGATTCCGGGCTCTCCAGGATCTTCTCAATCGGTCCCTCTGCAATGACTCTCCCGCCGTGTTCTCCCGCGCCCGGTCCCAGATCGATGATCCAATCTGCGGTGCGAATGGTTTCATCGTCATGCTCTACCACCAGCACCGTATTTCCCAGGTCCCGCAGACTGCGCAGCGTGGCAAGCAGCTTGGAATTATCCCGCGGATGCAGTCCGATGGACGGTTCATCCAGCACGTACAGCACGCCCATTAATCGCGAACCGATCTGGGTTGCCAGGCGGATGCGCTGCGCCTCGCCGCCCGAAAGCGATCCTGCCGAGCGTGAAAGCGTCAGATAATCAAGCCCCACATCCACCAGAAATCCCAATCGTGATTCAATTTCGTGTACCACCCGCTCCGAAATCGCCCGTTGGCGGTTGCTTAAGGGTGAGCCGCTGGCGGTCAGGACGCGAATCCATTCCAGGGTTTGCAGCACAGCCCAGCTGGTGACTTCGATGATATTGTTCCCATTCACCGTCACCGCGATCGCCTCAGGACGCAGGCGGTTTCCTTTGCAGGTCGGGCAGGGACGGTCGGTCATAAACTCAGTAATCTTCGACCGTACATACTCCGATTGGGTTTCGCGATACCGCCGCTCCAGGTTGTGCACCACACCCTCGAAGGTTGTCTGGAAGGTGGATTGGCGTTCATTCTTCCCGACCATGTGCATCGTTATTTCTTGCGTTCCGGTGCCGTACAGAATCAGGTTGAGCTTTTCCGGCGGCAGATCTTTGACGGGGGCATTCAGATCGATATGGAAGTTGTGCGCCACGGTTTCGATCATCTGCCAGTAATACCGCCCCTCTTCCCGCGGACCGCTCCACTCCAGCGCGACGATCGCGCCTTCATTCAAAGATC
>JBDKTF010000322.1:0-7143 GCA_039680295.1 Anaerolineaceae bacterium | reverse complement strand
GTTTCACCTGCTGCCGGTGATGGTGCGCGAACAGACGCCGCCGGTGGCGAAAAGCCTGGGTAAGGCTCTGGCGAAGACACTGTCTGGCAAGAAAGCCCTGCTGGTTGCCAGCACAGATCTGTCGCATTTTTACCCGCAACGGGTGGCGGAGATGATGGATTCGGAAATGCTGCGCCAGATTGCCGATTTTTCACCCGAAGGCGTGTTCAATGCAGATTCGCTGGGAAGCGGCTACGCCTGCGGGTTGGGGGCACTGGCGGCGGTGATGTGGGCGGCGCGCGAACTGGGCGCCGACGAGGTTAAGATGCTCAAACGCGCCACGTCGGGTGATGTGACGGGTGATTACTCCTCGGTTGTGGGTTACGGCGCTGCTGCCATTCTCAAGACCGCGGCACAATAAACAAGGAGATTCAATGATCCAGCTTTGCAGCATGACCGAAGAAGCGTATCAGAAGTGGCTGGCGATTTCGGTGGCAGATTATGCCAAACAAAAAGCAGACGCCGGTTTTTTCAAGCCGGAAGAGGCATTGCAAAAGTCGAAGGACGAATTTGCCAGAATCCTTCCACAGGGACTCGCCACGCCGGATCAGTATCTGTATTCGATTACGACAGAAGAACCGTCTGAAGTTGTGGGAATGATCTGGTTTGCCAGCCTTCGCGGGCAGACGGGACCGTTGGCGTATATTTATGATTTGATGATTTACCCGGCATACCGGCGGCACGGATACGGCGAAGCCGCCATGCGACTGCTGGAAGAGAAAGTGCGCGAATTGGGGTTGAACACCATCGAACTCAACGTCTTCGGGCACAACCTGTCGGCGCGGGCGCTGTATGAGAAAGTGGGATACAATACCGCTGCCATCACCATGACTAAAAAACTATTCTGATCACATGATGAAAACAATTCTTGTCTCTTCACAGAACCCGGTGAAGGCGCAAGCTGCGCTGCTGGGTTTTCAACGTATGTTTCCTGATGAAACGTTTACCGTTCAGACGGTGAGCGTACCTTCGGGGGTGTCTGCACAACCCATGGACAGCCGCGAAACGTATCGGGGTGCGCTCAACCGGGCACAATCGGCGCGAGAACGCGCTCCCCAATCAGATTTTGTGGTGGGCATCGAGGGTGGTGTGGAAGAGGATGACCACGGTCTGGGGACATTTGCCTGGGTGGTTATTCTGGGGAATGGCAGAGTGGGGAAAGCCCGCTCCGGGACGTTTTACGTGCCCGATGGCGTGGCGCAACTGGTGCGCCAGGGGGTGGAGCTGGGCGAAGCGGACGACCGCTTCTTTGGACGGAGCAATTCCAAGCAGGGCGACGGCGCAATTGGCATCCTGACCGGAGATGTGATCGACCGCACGGCGCTGTATGAACATGCGGTGATTCTGGCGCTGGCGGCATTTAAGAATCCAGATCTGTATCTGCCGGAGGAAGACGATTGATCCCCCCTGAGCCGCTCTCGGATGCGACTCTTTTGACCGACTGCCGGAAAGTGGCGCAGCGGGACCCCGACCTGGCGGAAGCGCTGGCGCGGTTTGGTTTTCCACCGTTGTGGGCGCGTCCGCAGGGTTGTCCGACCCTGGTGCATATTATTTTGGAGCAGCAGGTTTCACTGGAATCGGCGCAGGCGGCATTCGACCGGCTGCGCAGCGCTGCGGGAATATTGACCCCGCAGCGATTTTTGGAATTTGATGATGCGGCGCTGAAAACAATTGGCTTCAGCCGCCAGAAAACAGGGTATGTGCGCCAGCTCGCGCAGGCGCTGCTGGATGGTGAACTTGATCTGGCGGAGCTTGCGGACATGGATGACGAAGCGGTTCGCGCGGCGCTGATTCGCATGAAGGGCATCGGGTTATGGACGGCGAATACTTACCTGTTGATGGCGCTGCTGCGCCCGGATGTGCTGCCGTCTGGCGACCGTGCGCTGGTTCTGGCAGTTCAACGGGTGAAACGTCTGCCGACCTGCCCGACCAGCATCGAACTGGAAGCCATGAGTCAATCCTGGCGTCCGTGGCGTTCGGCGGCGGTGCGAATTTTCTGGCAGTTTTATTTGAACGGCGGGATGAACGATATGCGCTGGCAAATGCAGGCATGCGTTTGAAGCCAGACGACGTTGGGCACAGGATGCGTCACGAAGAGGTGTATTCGAATGAAATTATTTTTCATACGTCATGGAGAAAGCGAAGCCAATGTGCTGCATGAATTTTCCACGCGGGGGATGCGCCACCCGCTGACCGAACTGGGCAGGCAGCAGGCTTCTGCCGCAGCGGAACAACTGCGCGCCCAACAGGTGATCGGAATATTCAGCAGTCCGCTGCTGCGCGCTTACGAAACGGCTCGAATCATTGGCGAAACGCTTCAGGTGGGCGTGGCGATTGCTGACGGGCTGCGGGAGGTGGACGTGGGTGCGCTGGAGGGAAAAGCGGATGACGAGTCGTGGGCGGTCTTTGCCCGGCTGTGGGACGCCTGGTTCGTGGAAAACCGCCCGGAAGTGAAGATTGAAGGCGGCGAGAGCCTGCAGGACATCCGGGCGCGGGTGATCCCGTTTTTCAATGGACTGGCAGAACTGGCGGGCAGGGTCAACGGCAATCTGGCGGTCGTCAGCCATGGAGGGATCTACCGCAGCGTTTTACCAGACCTGGCGCAGAATATTGACCATGATTTTGTGGAAAACCATCCCATTCAGAACGCGGAAATCATCACCCTGCGCTGGCAGCCAGGCGGCTGGTGGTGTGAAAACCCAAAACAGGAGACAGCACGAAATTAAGCATGAAGAAAGCAGTGATTAGCGCATGAATATTGCGTAGGGTTTCAATGATTTCTTTCACTTGGAATTCCTCCCCCGGCATCCTATGATGAAATTATGGAAGATCATGCCGGATAGCAAGACAGGCGGTGGGTGGTGAGATTCCTTCGGGAGGGATTCTATGGAAGATTGCTGCCATGTATTACTGGCGCAAAATAATGGACCATTAAATACTGACACGCAATCGGTACTGTTGCGCGCTGGCTATCTGGTCTCGGCAGTGATCACGAACTGGCGCGACACGGTGACGCTGGCGGATCAACTGAAACCGGACCTGTTGGTGTTCGAACTGGCAGAACCTGAAAAGCGGGCAGCCGTGGAAGCGGTGGACCGGTGTTGTGAGCGGTTGGGAATTCCTCTGCTGCTTCTGGCTCCGGCGGAAGTGCTGGCGAAAATGGAATGGCTGCATGACGCCTGTAAACACGCGGTGGTGGTGGCTTCGTCGACCGAAGCAGATTTACGCCGTTCGGCAGCGGCGGCATTGGGGGAGCATGAGCGTTTCTTTGGTGAAGGCGCGGTGAAAGCCGAATAGACGCAGGTTGGATGAACTCACAGCGCGGTCGTTCTGACGACCGCGTTTTGATTCCACCTGGCGGGTGACATATTTCCTGTTTGTGTAATTATTTATACTGATTCAATATTGCCATACAACCGAACAGCGGTATAATCATCATGCTCATTAATTGAGTATACATTTTTTGGGGAGGATCCTTGATGAAACAAATTCGTTTATTGTCTGTATTACTCTGCCTGGCGGTGCTTCTTTCTGCCTGCGGCGGACAACCGGCAGCGACCGAAGCGCCAGCAGCCACTGAAGCACCCGCGGCGACCGAAACATTGGCAGCGACGGAAGCGCAATCGGCTTCATTGAACGTTTTTGCAGCGGCTTCCTTGACGGAATCGTTCACGGAAATCGCCGGAAAATTTGAAGCAGATCACCCCGGTGTCAAGGTCAATTTGAACTTCGGCGCGTCACAGGACCTGAGCAATCAGATCATCAGCGGCGCCCCCGCCGATGTGTTCGCCAGCGCCAGCCCCAAACCCATGACCACCCTGGTGGAAAAAGGTGTGGTGACTGAAGATGCATCGAAGATTTTTGTTACCAACGCCCTGGTGGTTGTGATGCCTGAAGATAATCCTGCGGGGATAACAACCCTGCAAGACCTGGCAAAGACGGGCATTCGCGTGGTTCTGGCGGCAAAAGAAGTTCCCATTGGCGGTTATGCGGTTAATTTCCTCGAAAATGCCAGCAAGGACGCTGCCTTCGGCTCTGACTTTGCGGAAAAGGTGTTGAAAAATGTGGTATCCTATGAAAAGGATGTCAAAGCGGTGCGGAGTAAGGTAGAATTGGGCGAAGCCGATGCTGGCATCGTATACAGCACCGACATAACTGGAGCGAAGCTTCAAAAGATTGAAATTCCGGAAGCATTGAATGTGATCGCCAAATATCCGATTGCGGTCATTCCCACGACGACCCAGCCGGATCTGGCGAAGAGCTTCATGGATTATGTACTTTCGGCAAATGGACAGGATATTTTAGGTAAGTATGGATTTACTCCAGCCCAATAAGGCTGATCTAACGGCTGCAATCGCGCAACCGGTTGAAGGTTTTGAATCTGCTCGTTACCGGCGGACCCTGCGGGGTTCGCCGGTAACCCTGCAATTATTGAGCCTGCCGCTGTTGCTGTTTTTTGCCTTACCCATCGTGGCGGTTATATTTCAGGTTTCGTTTACCGACATCTGGAGCGGGTTACGCGAGCCGCAGGTTTTGCAGGCGGTGGGCATCAGTCTGAAAACCTCATTGATCAGCACGATGCTGACCCTGCTGCTGGGAACCCCCGTGGCGTATTTATTGGGTCGGCATAATTTCCCCGGAAAACGTCTGTTCGAAGCATTGGTGGATTTACCTACGGTGCTGCCTCCGGCAGTGGCGGGCATTGCCCTGCTGCTGGCATTCGGACGGCGCGGATTGCTGGGGGGAACGCTGGAGGCTTTGGGTTTGCATCTCGCGTTCAGCCAGGCGGCGGTGGTGATGGCGCAGTTGTTTGTGGCATCTTCGTTTTATGTGCGCGCCGCCATGTTGGGTTTCGCCAGTGTGGACCGAGAACTGGATGAGGCGGCGCAGTTGGACGGCGCCAACCGCTGGCAGGTCTTTCGCATGGTGGTGATGCCGCTGGCAGGGCAGGGGGTGCTCAGCGGTGGGGTGATGTCTTGGGCGCGGGCATTGGGTGAATTTGGCGCCACGATCATCTTCGCGGGGAACATGCCGGGCACAACACAGACCATGCCGCTGGCAATTTACATTGGCTTTGAAGTCAATCTGGCGAATGCGCTGACCCTTTCGGTGATCCTGATCACGTTATCGTTTGTCGCGCTGGCAGTGGTCCGTCTGATCGTCAGCCGCCATACGGAGTTTGTCGCCGGTTGATGGCGAGAGTTCCACCGGAGAAATGAAGGATCGACATACGGTCGATCCAAACAAAAACGGGCGGACGAATTTGTCCACCCGTTTTGATTTGTTTTTTGATTTCAGACCCACTCACCTCAAGGACATCATCAGGCTCATCTGATGCTATTGAAAATGAATTGGGCTGAAATTGGTTTCACGGTCGTAGTAATTTTCATTTTCAGCGCGTTTGAGCGCGTTCACAACGGCGTAAGTCAGGGGGGTGGCGAGCACTTCATAAGCGACCTTGAATACCCATTGGGATAAGATCATTCCTCCCAGCACGCTGATCGGCACAATTCCCAGAAAAGACACACTGATGAAAACCAGGGCATCCGCGCCTTCACCCACAATGGTTGAACTGATTGTCCTCAGCCAGAGAAATCGTCCGTTCGTTTTGACCTTGAGCCGGGCAAGGATCATGGAGTTCAAAAATTCTCCAATCAGGTAAGCGATAAACGACGCAGCCAACAGTCTTGAAGAGAAGCCCAGAACTGCCACAAACGCCGTTTGGGCGCCTTCGGCGGTATCAAAACCCTGCATGGTCCAGATGGGTGCAGATGGAAGGATCTGGCTGATCCAGATTGCCGCGACAGCCAGAAGGTTGCACAAGAAACCCGTCCAGATTGCCTTTCTGGCTTGCGCGTAGCCGTATACTTCGGTGAGAACATCTCCGAAGATATAGGCAATTGGAAATAGAATAACCGCAGCGGGCAGGATCAAACCGCCGATCTTCACCAGTTTGACGGCAACGATGTTTGAAATGATCAGGGTGGTGACAAAGACGGCGATGATGGTTGATAACCAGCGATAGTTTCGTTCGGGCGCTCCGGGGCTGCTGTTCGGAACCGATTCACTCATTGGGGGCTTTATCTCCTGCCGAAGAAGCCTGAGCGAGCCACTGCGATCTCGCTTCGGGTGTCTTTGTGTTTTCAGCGGTCACTGTGATGCCAATCCCTCCCCGAATATTGAAGACGCCGGTGACGCGAATCCAATGGGGGTTCAGAAGCTTAACCAAATCATCCATGATCTGGTTGACAACGTGCTCGTGAAATGCGCCTTCGTTCCGATAAGACCATAAATATAGTTTAAAGGATTTTGATTCCACCACTTTTTCGTCTGGAACGTAGGCGACTTTTATGGTTGCGAAATCGGGCTGTCCGGTTTTCGGGCATAGACAGGTAAATTCACTCGTTTCAAGCGTTACAAGATAATATCGTCCGGGGGTGCGATTGGGAAACGCCTCCATTTTTTTACTGGGGGTTGTATGACTGCCCAGGATGGTCAAGTCCGTCAGGTCGGATGGTTGAGTGGACATTCGTCAGACTCCTTTATGACTGAGTATCGATTTCTTTCAGCCGTGTTGTTTGTTTCGTTTTATTGATCACATCGTACCACATAACCGACGCAGAGAATGAAAAATCTTTACCCATCCCGACCGGCAGCAATGAAAAAGGGTTGCCCGAGTTTACCCGGGCAACCCTTCTGCCATCAGCAATAAATAGTTGGTTTACGGGATGATCACCGGAGAGAGTAATTCCCAGGTGGCGCCGTCGGTTGTGCGGTACAGCGAGGGCGTATCGCTGTTGGCAGTGACGCCCCAACCGTGCAGGGGATCGGCAAACTGAAGCGCACCGCTCCAGGCAAGCGAGCTGGTTTCCGTCCAGGTGACGCCGCCATCGGCGCTGGATTGCAGAGAAACGTTCCCGGTGGATGGATCATAGATCGGTAATTGCCAGTAATTTTGCGGAGCGAGATATTCCAGCGTGCCGTCGATGGACGGCAGCAGGTGCGACGTCCAGGTGGCGCCGTTGTCGCTGGTCTGGAAGATCCAGCCTTTCGAATCGGCGTTGTTCATATCCCGGCAGTCCACCGCCAGACGAATATCTCCGG
>JBDKTF010000406.1:0-4071 GCA_039680295.1 Anaerolineaceae bacterium | reverse complement strand
AAATGCCGACCGAAGGATCGGAGGAAAGGTCAGGTCCGTTGAAGGTGTAGGAGGGGAAGGGCGAGTAGGGCAGCGAGAGGAACCAGTCGGGATGCTCGATGACCCAGCGCGAATCGATGCCCATGTGGTTGGGCACCATATCGCTGGCGAGGCGAATGCCGCGCTGCCAGGCGCGACTGCGCAGATTCTCCAGCGCTGACTCGCCGCCGAGATCGCGCGCAATGTCGTAGGATGCCAGCGAATACGCCGACGCCACCGCTTCGGGGTTGCCGCACAGCTTTTTGATGCGCTCTGAAGCGGCGCTGCGCTCCCAAAGACCGATCAGCCACAGTCCGGTGATTCCCCGGGAAGCCATCAGGTCCAATTCTTCGTCTGGAATCTGATCGAGATGCTGGATGGAGCGTCCATACTGACGGGTGAGCTGGTCCAGCCAGACATAGGTGTTTTTGGCGATCAGCACCAGCCGCGGCATCCAATCACGATCGGCGGAGAAGGCTTCCGGCTCTTCTTCCATGCCCAATTCTTCGGCTGCGCGCCGGCGGTATTGGGGGATGGGGGTGGGTCCAGGTCCGGCGAAACTGACCTTCTCTTCTTCTTTGAGCAGGTCCAGGCTGCTCAACAGCCGGTAGATGAGCCTGCCCACGAACTCGGTCCAGTTTTCACGGATATATTCAAGCTGAGCGCTGAGGGAATAAGGATTCGCCAGAGCGGGCGCGCGCAGCAAATCCACCAGGTTTTGATTTTGCGGACCAAAACCCGGCTGCGTATCGAAAAAGCTGCGCAAACCTGCCATTAACTGCGGATAAGCCGTTTCACGCGCCAGACGGGAATCATCCAGCAGTTCCTGCATGGGGAGCAGCGCCGGATTGAGGTTATGCACCCACAGCAGCAGCATTTCTTCCAGAATGATTTGCCGGTTGGGAATGCCGTCGGTTTCACCGTTCAGATCTTCGGCAGGTGTTTTTTCGCGCTGATAAACTGCCAGGGAAGGAAATTCATCGGCAAAGAGCAGCAGCGTTTCGTCCAGCGCCTTGGCGCCCAATTCTTCATCCAGCCAGGCAATGGCGCGCTGCCATACCTGCGGATTCCGCTGCTCGCGGTAATGCAAAATGACCAGATGGAAAATCTCATCCAGAATGCCAGCCGCGTTAATATGACCGGCTCGGACTGCCTGTTCCGGGAAGCGCATCAGGTCGCGGTGCTCGTTCATCTTTTGCGCGAACAGGCGCGCGGCGTGGAAATTGGCGAAGATGACTGTTCCGCGCAGGGAAAACAACGATTGATCAAACTGATAGCGATCGCGTGATTTACGTGAAATGTGAAATTCCATTGGTCTCCCTCCTGCGGCTTATCGATTGAATGGATTATAGCATGAGCGTTGAATCCAGTAGATTGGGATGGCAGATCCATTCTCCAGACTGATTTTCCACCTGAACCGGTCCGGTAAGTTTGCCGGTTTCGAGCAGGCGGGATACCACCCGATTTGCCATGTCTGTTTTCCAACCGAAAATTCGTGCCATATCGCGCAGGGGCGCGGCGCCCAGGGCGCGGAAGAATTCCTCCGCCAGCTTGCGGCGCGCATCCCATTCGTCAATGCCGTGCGCCTGTTCGATCAGATCAGGGTAATGACGCGGAACGATATCGTAGATGAAGGCATAATGCCAGGCGCCCGCGTCGCTGATGCCCACCGGCAAAATCTTAAAATCCGCCTGAAGCTCGGTGAGGGCGCGGTTGAAGCGGGATTCACTTTCGCGGTTGGAAAGATGCGCCTTTTTCCGCAGTGCGATCGAATCCAGCGGACCTTCCTTGAGCAGGGTTTCGTACACCCCTCTGGATTCCTGCGTCAGCCGACCTTCTTCATATGAGATCAGATAATCTTCTTCCGGAGAGCCATAATTTTCTGAGAGCGCGTAAAAATAAGGCAGAACGTCGAGCGAGAGCATGGCGTTGCGTTTTTGCAGTACACGCCCGTAATACCACCATTTTTTCCCCAGAGATTTGTCTTTCCAATCCCATGTAATGTGACCGGGGTCATCGTGTTCATCGGGAACGGGACGGTCACCCGCGGCGGCTGCCCAGAGAGAGGGGAAGGGAAGGCTGGAATTGGGCCAGAAAAAGGCAAACGACCTCTCCTGGACAAAAGCGATTGCCTCTTCAATGGTTTGAATGCGTCGTTCTGGCAAAGAGCGGAAGGATGCTGCTCGATAGGTTTGGATGGCTTCAAAGGGGAGGGTCATACAATGCTTTCCTGTGAGGTATGTTACGCCCATCATACCGCAAAAAAGAGCTCCAGACAATTGCGCCGGGAGGGGAAATGAAATCAGATAAATCCTGTAGGAATTGCTTTTTGAAACAAACTTCGTTATAATCCAACCATGTTTCATGGAAAGATCTCGCGACGCGATTTTCTCAAACTGAGTGCGCTGAGCCTGGGTGCGCTGGGCAGTCTGGCGTTTCGCCCCCTGGATGTGTGGGGAGACGCCGAACCCGGGACACGTCTGGGCAGGGTGGCGCTGTATCCATCTGTGAGCGTGTATTCGCAACCCAATGACAAGAGCACCATTGTTGCGCAACGTTACCGCGACGAGATTTTGAATCTGTACTACGAAGTTCGCCCGGAAACCGGACCGGATTACAACCCGCTGTGGTACCGGGTGTGGCAGGGGTACGTCCATTCTGCGCACATCGAAGAAGTGAAAGTGAATCTGAACCAACCGCTGGCAAGCGTGGCAGAAAAAGGGCAGCTGGTGGAAGTGACCGTGCCATTCTCGCAGAGCATGCGCTATTCCCGTTATCAGGGGTGGATGGAGTTTTACCGCCTGTATTACGGATCGCTGCATTGGGTCGTGGGGATCGACGAAGGACCGGACGGCGAACCATGGTACCGGGTGAAAGATGAACTGCTGGAGATCGAATATCTGGTTCCGGCGATTCACATGCGCCCGGTGACGCCTGAAGAGTTCA
The DNA here is from genome assembly GCA_039680295.1 of Anaerolineaceae bacterium. GTDB lineage: Bacteria > Chloroflexota > Anaerolineae > Anaerolineales > Anaerolineaceae > JBDKTF01. Next base: position 1,107 of record JBDKTF010000406.1, on the reverse strand, counting down.
GTCCACTGTCTCCCGACGTTCCCCCGGAAGATAAGCGCATCGAAGTGTCGCTGGGCAGGCAGATGATGACTGCCTACGAGAAAGACAAGATCGTCTTCCAGACCAAGGTATCTTCAGGCATGAAGACGCCCAATCTGCCGAAAGACGAGACCCCCACCGAAACCCCCAAGGGTTCGTTCCGGGTGTATTCCAAAATGCCATCCAAACACATGGGCGACGGACTGTTGAACACCGGGTTGGACGCTTACGAACTGCCGGGGGTACCCTGGGTCACCTTCTTCGAGCAAACCGGCGTGGCGTTCCACGGCACCTACTGGCACCAGAATTTTGGCGTTCCCATGAGCCACGGCTGTCTCAATATGAAGACCGAAGAAGCCCGCTGGGTATATCGCTGGACGACACCGGAAGCGACTTTTGATCAGTGGGAGCGGCGCGGCAATGGAACGCGGATCATCGTAAGCTAGCCCCCTTTTACATTTTCCCCACAAATTCCATGAATACCCGGTTACCCAACAGCCTGCCCCGGCGCGTCAACCGCAGCCGGTCGGGGTCCTGCGGGTGAACTTCGAGCAAACCCTGCCCGATGAGTTTTGAAATCTGGCTGCCGAAAACATTTTGCAGCGGCTCGCCAAAACGCGATTGAAATTCTACGGCGGAGACGCCGGTTTCAGTCAGACGCAAACCCACCATGAGCGTCTCCTGCATTTCGGCGCGGCGGTCAATGGGGGTGACTTCCAGCGCGGCGGAAGTCTGCGGGAAGGGGAGAGACGCCGGGTGGGCGGTGCGTTCGATGTAGGTCTGGATGAGGGGCACATTCATGATACGGGTCCCGGCGGCATAGCCCGATGCGCCGGCGCCGACGCCCAGATAGGGCAGGTTGTACCAGTATTGCAGGTTGTGACGGCAGGCACGGTGCAGCCCTTTTGCCCAATTGGAGATCTCATACTGCGTATAGCCTAAAGATGACAGCAGATCCATCGCCAGCTCGTACATGTCGGCGCTCAAATCGGGGTCCGGTTCGTTGAACAAACCCCGGTTGCACCAGCGCATGAAAGGTGTGCCGTCTTCAATGGTCAGATTGTAGCAGGAGAGATGTTCCGGGCTCAG
>JBDKTF010000360.1:0-2283 GCA_039680295.1 Anaerolineaceae bacterium | reverse complement strand
CCTGCGCCCACAGTTGACCGTTTCGGCTGCGGAGACGGAGCCAGCCGCGGCAGCGGGTGAGCCCGAATCCCTTGAAGCGGCACCCCCCACGGCAGAAGCGTTGACCGAGGCTGCCCCAGACGCCGTTATTCTTCCGGCTGAAGAACCCAATCAACCGGTCCGGGGAGTTGAAACGCCCCTTCCTGTCGAAGATTTTCCTCTGCCTTCGCCAGTCTCCGAAACATCCACCCCCGTGGAAGGACCGGCTGCGCCCGCCTCTTCTTCCAAATCGGCTCCCGCCCCGGCATCACCCCGAAGCGGGGAACGCATTGGCTCTCTGACAACCCTTCTGGGGGTGGGCGCCATCTGCGTGATACTGGCGGTGGGGCTGACGCTGGGCATCCTCAGCGTGGTCAACGGCGGTCTGCGTTTCGCCACGGTGGACCAGGCGGCGGCGGTTTCGCGCAGCGTGGAAAACCTGGAAACCCGGACGGCTGCATTGGAGCAGGAAGCGAATGATTTGCGCAATACCGTTCAGACGCTGGAAGGATTGAGCGGGCGCATGACAACGCTTGAGGATAGAGCCGATCAACTCACCGCGGATGCGCAATCCGCGACGGATGCGCTGGATCAGCTCAAGACAGATACAGCCGAATTGAACTCGTCGGTGCTGACACTGCAAAACCGCACCCTGAAATTCGAAACCTTCCTCACCGAGCTGCAAAAAATTCTGGGGAATCTTTCCACCCCTACCGGAGGCACCCAACCATGACCAATCCATCTTCTGAACCTTCATCCGACGGGTTTGCTGCCGGTTTGAAAGTGTTTTTTACCGCCCTGCTGCGCCTGCTGGTCATTCTGTTGGCGGCGGCATTGATCGGCGGCGCCATTTATCTGGGTTTTCGCTATGTTTATCCGCGCTATCTGGCGCCGGTGGCAGAGCACACCAACCAGATCGAAGACCTGGGAACGCGCTTGAGCGCACAGAGCACCCAAAGCGCGAATCAATATGCGACCGCCGCGGCGCGCATCGGCGCGCTGGAAAGCCAGCACGCTGCTGATGCTGAACAACTGGCAGATCTGGAAGGGCGCCTTGCCAGCGCCGAGAAAACCCTGACGGATCAACAACGTCTGCTCGACCAATTGGAGACCCTGCAAAGCAAGGTCAACACATTGAACACCACCCTGGAAAAAGCGCAGTCGCTCACCGCGGATGAGCTGGATCGGCTCTCGCGGCAGGCGAAACTTTTGCAGGTGATGCAGTACTTTACCCGCGGACGGTTGTATCTGATTCAGAATAATCTGGGATTGGCGCAGGCGGATCTTCAATCGGCGCGTGACCGGCTGGCGGAAATGAAATCCACGCTGCCCGAAGCGCAGCAGTCTGCCGCCGCGTTTGCCGTGCAGCAGATGGATCTGGCGTTGAGCAATCTTCCCGAATATCCGGTGCTGGCAGCCGGTCAACTGGACGTGGTATGGGACCTGCTGCTGATGGACATGCCAGCCGATGCGGCGCCTGCAGCGGCTGCCGGTGAAATCGTGCAAACGGCTTGCCCATCAGGAGACTGCACCATCAAGCCCACTCCGACCATTACCGGCACGCCCACGCCGTACACCGCCACGGTCACACGCACTCCCTGGGTGACGGCAACACCTGTCACCCGCGCCTCCAGCACGCCAACACCCGTACATTAAACCTTTCAAGGAGATGATCATGGTCGAAAATAACGAACCAACCGGTTCCCCTTCTTCAGAAATGCCCGAAACTCCACAGGCATCGGTAGCTGACCTCTCTGCTGGACCCCAGAAAAACTGGTTCAAGCGGTTTGTCAACTGGCTGCTGTCTCCGAATACCCGATTGGGTCGATTCAACCGCGCCGCATTACGCACCCTCGCATGGGTGATCGGTTTCTTTGCTTTGGGTGTACTGGTCTCTTATCTGGTCTGGTACCGACCCATGCAAAATGAGCTGAAGCAAACGCAGGCAGATCTGACGCAGGCGCGGGAAGAGTCGGCGGCGCTGCTGGTGAATCAGGGCGAAAGCACCCGCTTGAAGGATGAAACCTTGCAGGCGCGCCTGGACCTGGCGACCGCCACAGCGCATATCAATCTGTTGAATGTCATCACGAATGTTCAGGATGTGCGTTACTACGTATCCGACGGCAATACCGCCAAAGCCCGCATTGCCCTGGGAGAAGCCAAAAGCGCGCTGGAGATTGTCATGCCGGATATCAGTCAGATGGACGTCAAGCTGGGACAGTCCATTCAGGAACGATTTTCACTGGTGGAGAAGGAATTGACCGG
>JBDKTF010000114.1:0-3877 GCA_039680295.1 Anaerolineaceae bacterium | reverse complement strand
CAGTTCGGCATGAACTGGTCAGAGTTTTCGCGGTTCATCGGCGATATCTTCGGCGCGCCGCTGGCAATCGAAGCGCTGCTTGCTTTCTTTCTTGAATCGACTTTTCTGGGTATCTGGATCTTCGGATGGGAGAAACTCACGAAAAATCTTCACGCTGCGGTGATGTGGCTGGTGGCGGTCGGCGGGCTCTTGAGCGCATTCTTTATCCTGCTCGCCAATGGATTTATGCAAAACCCGGTCGGATATGAGATCGTGAATGGACAGGCAAAACTGGTCAGTTTCGGCGCGCTCCTGACCAATCCGCGCGCGATTTATCTCTTTCTGCATACGCTTTCGTCTGGACTGGTGACTGGATCGTTTTTCGTCCTTGGGTTCAGCATCTACCACCTGGTGCGTCAGAATGACCCCAGTGTTTTTCAAAAATCTTTCCGTCTTGCAGCCGTTATCGGGTTGATCGCCGCGATCAGCGCGGTAGGCACCGGGCATGTTCAGGGTCTTTTCCTGCGCGAGGTGCAGCCCATGGCAGCGGCGGCTTCGGAAGCGCATTATGAGACCGCAGATCCGGCTGATTTTTCGGTGATTGCCGGTTTCGATTCCACGGGTAAAGAAATGGTGTGGAGTGTGGCTGTTCCCCGGGCATTAAGTTTTCTCTACTATTTCAATTTCAGCGGAGAGGTCGAGGGGATGAATGATGTTCAGACGGAATATGAAGCGCTTTATGGTCCTGGCGATTATATTCCCCTGGTCGCGCTGGATTTCTGGACCTTCCGCATCATGGTGGGGGTCGGTTTTTTGATGGCGGCGCTGGCAATTCTGGCGCTTGTGTTTGTCTGGAAAAAATACCCTGAGAAGTGGATGCGCCGTGCGGGCTGGCTTGTGGGGGTGATCCTCCTGCCGTATATTGCCAATACCACCGGTTGGATTCTGACTGAAACCGCCCGCCAACCCTGGGTGGTTCACGGTTTGATCCAGACCCAGGACGCCGTGAGCCCCAATCTCACCGCGGCACATGTGCTCACCAGCCTGATTGGAGTGGTGGTGATTTATGCGCTGCTGATGACGGTGGATCTGTTTTTGCTGATCAAATTTGCAAGGGCGGGTCTTCCTGCGGAGGAGTCGGAGGAAGTCTTTGCAGAGACCTGAGCGTATTTGATGATTCGAAATAGGAAATCTTGTCAAAACGGGTGGGTTCTGCTATAATCGGTTCACTCAAGGGCGCGTAGCTCAGTTGGTTAGAGCGCACGGTTCACATCCGTGAGGTTCGTGGGTTCGAGCCCCTCCGCGCCCACTCTTGAGAAAGCCAGTTGATAATGTTCGACTGGCTGATTTATTTAAGTAGGTTCGTGGGTACCCGGACGGGTATGCTATTCGAGCCCCTCCGCGCCCACTCTTGAGAGAAAGTCCACGCAAGTGGGCTTTTTTTGTTTAATCAGGTTCTTGGGTCCCCGCAGGGGGGATGCTACCCCCAAAGGGGGTGCTATTCGAGCCGTTCCGCGCCCACTCTTGCGGTTTTTGTAGAGTGCGTTCGTTTTGGAACGCACCGTTTGGCGACATTCCCCAATAAACTGCGTGAGGTGCGTTCCCGCTGGACGCCTGGGTGGAGAGGTGTCTGGATTGATCCGCGGGAACGGCACCCTACGAATGGCGCTCGTGTTTCGTAACTCCCCCGATTTAAAGCATGGAGGCAGCCGACGTCGGCTGCCTCCATGCTTTATTCTGGCGTTCTTTTGGCTTACAAACCGCCGTGTTCCTTGTGTGCGAATTTTTCCACGCGAAAATGATTTTCCTGCACGGGGATGAGGACAAATTTGGGCGGGTTGCCCATTGCCCAGGGCGCCAGCCCATGCTGATGCAGCCATTTGCCCACGGCGGGGCAGGCGAGGTGATGCCCGCTCTCGCTCCAGAATCGCTCGACATCCACGGGCACTTCCACGGTCTGTTCATCCACGTCCAGCGTGATGGATGTCCATTCGCGCTTGAAAAATTCGTCCCGATCCGCCTGACTGACGCGGAACCCATAACCCGCGCCGCTGCGCATATGTGCGCCATTATTCCATGCGGTGACAATCATGTAACCTCCTTTTTCCCAGGGGTTTGGATGACTCCCTGTCCTCATTATAACGCGGTGCAGGGGGAAGATTCAACGCGGAGAATCTGCGGGAAACAAAAACCGCGTCGCGGCTGATGCGGCGCGGTGGTTCAGGGTGCGGGTTCAGAAAGATTATTCACCTGCCATATAGGCGATGCTGACCGTTCCGGGACCGACGTGACTGCCGATCACCGGGCTGACCTCGCTGATGATATTCTCAATGGGATTGAACATTTTCTGGGCGCGCTCGGTGAGGTCTTCGGCGGTTTCGAGTGTCAGAGCGTGGAAGACAGAAATATGCACGGGCGTACGTCCGTCAATTCCGTTTCCAACGAGTTCCAGAAGACGGTTGAGGGCTTTTTTGCGGGTGATGACGCTTTCCACCAGTTCAATCCGACCGTCGCGAATCTCAAGGATGGGCTTGATGTTAAGCGCGGTGCCGAGCAGCCGTTTGGCGCTGCCAATCCGTCCACCGGCGTGAAGATATTTCAAGGTTTCCACCGTAAAATAGACGCCAATGTGTTTGTAGGCGTTTTCAGCCACCTGCTTGCATTCCGCCAGCGAAGCGCCTTTTTCGGCAGCGCGCGCTGCCGCGAGCACCTGAAAGCTGAGCGCCATGGATACGAGTTTGGTGTCGATCACTTCGATGGGCGCGCCCGGAAACGCCTTCTGCGCCTGGAAGGCGGACAGCACGGATGAAGACAATCCGCTTGAGATGGGCAGCACCAGAAGCTGGCGCCCCTCTGCAAGCAGTTTTTCGAATAATTGCTGATAAACGCCCATCGATACAGCGCTGGTGGTAGGCAGAACCATTGAACTGGAGTTCGACAAACGGGTATAAAATTCAGTGGCGGTGATGTCCACGCCATCACGATAATTATTGTCCTTCCAATGGAGGGTCAGGGGCAGAACCTGAATGCCGTATTGTTCGACCAGATTCTTTGGAAGGTAAGCGGTACTGTCGGTGACAATGGTAACTTTAGACATAATTTCTCCTGCGATCGCGTGGTGACAAAAGTATACAGGAAATCGCGGAATTTGCGGTCATATCGGGGTCATAAATCGGGGTCATGATTGGGTGATTTCGCATCGCCGGGGATCCGCTGTGGGCAGAGAAAACCCGGATATGACTTGATATTCGGTTTCCAATCAGATAAGATTAGTCCACAAGGATTGAATGGGGAGGTATCGCGGAAATGAAGTCATCTCAAAGTGGAGAGGTGGAGCAATCGCGTGATGAAAAATTGATTGCCAGCGCCACCGCCATTCTGGACCGGCGCAGTAAAAAAAGCTGGTTTGCGCAGATTTTGCCTTTTCTGGGACCAGCGTTCATTGCCAGCGTTGCGTATGTGGATCCTGGTAATTTTGCCACCAACATTCAGGGCGGCGCCCAGTTTGGGTATCTGCTGCTGTGGGTGATTATGGCTTCGAATCTGATGGCGATGCTGGTTCAGTCGCTTTCAGCGAAGCTGGGAATTGCCACCGGGCATAACCTGGCGGAACATTACCGAAGAAGCTTTCCACGACCATTTGTCATCTTCATGTGGGTTTTGATGGAACTGGTGGCGATGGCAACGGATCTGGCGGAGTTTCTGGGCGCCGCGTTGGGGCTGAACCTGCTCTTTGGACTGCCGCTGTGGATTGCGGGATTGATCACGGCGGTGGCAACTTTCGCCATTCTGAGTATGGAGCGGTTCGGCGTGCGCGCGCTGGAAGCCACCATTTCATCTCTGGTGGGCGTGGTGGCGATCAGCTACGTGATCGAGACCATTCTGGACCGTCCTGATT
>JBDKTF010000122.1:0-2040 GCA_039680295.1 Anaerolineaceae bacterium | reverse complement strand
TCATCAATGCAGATGGAAGCATCTGGTTGGATATGTTGATGCCGTATATGCCGTATGGTATCGCCTGGGGCACTGTCTCGGAGGTGCGTGTGATACGGAATGTTTCAAATAATTTATTTGAAAATTGAAAATATTTAAGTGTAACCTTGAGAAAATAAATATCCCTATTGACTAAATTAAAAATTGTGATACGATAGAGGGGAGTTGATGAATTTTAACCACTTCCTGGCGCAGCGCCGGAGGGATCATCAGGAGGACGGGCATGAGCGTGCATACACTGCAAACATCTTCTTCACCGGTGGTATTTGTGAAAGCGGGCGGCGATTTGCGGGTGACGGTGAGCGACCAGCAGCAGGTTCATTTAATGTCGGATGACGGACCGGGGAAGCTGGCGGCGGAACCCGGCGGGGAGATCAGGGCGATTTGCCCGGGAGATGGAGACCTGACGGTTCCAGCGCAAACCCGGCTTACTGTGGATCGTGTGAGTGGAGATGCGGCGGTGGAAGGATTGATCGGCGCATTGGTCATCCAGAGCGTGGGGGGAGACGTGTCGTTGAAACAGGTGGCTTCGGTCGATATTCAGACCGTGGGCGGCGACCTGGCGTTGACACAGGTGGCAGGGAACGCGCATATCAACCGCGTGGGCGGCGAGTTGACCGGTGAAGATGTGTTTGGCGGGTTGGCGGCGGATGTCGTCGGCGGTGACGTGGTGGTGAACGGAGTGGCTGGCGCGTGCAGCGCTTCGGTGGGCGGTGATTTTATTCTGCGGCTGACGACCGTGCAGACGTGCAAAGTTCGCGCTGGCGGAGATATTATTCTTCACCTGCCAGAAAACGCCAATGCGCATCTGAATGTAAAGAGCGGCGGGAATGATATTCAACTTCAATTGGGTGGGCAGTCCCAGAGTCTGCGTCAACCCCGCCTGGACCAGAACATTGGCTCTGGCGGAGACGAGATCTCGTTGTTGGCGGGCGGCGACGTGCGCATTACGGATGCCCCATCGAAGGAATTTGGCGGAACGAAAGGCAGTCTGCACCGCACCATCGATTTCATGAACGATGAAATTCGCGAGGCGATCACCCGTGGAATGAAAAAAGCCGGAATCAATCCAGAAAAGATCAATCTGGAAGGGAGCGGGGAAAACATCGTTCCACCGCCATCTCCTGAAGTTCACGCGGAACCGGCAGCAGCAACAGATGAAGATGCCGATGCGCGGCTGATGATCCTGCGGATGCTGCAGGATAAAAAAATCAGCGCGGAAGAGGCGGAACGCCTTCTGGAAGCGATGGACGGAGAAATCCCGGCGGAGTGAACCATGACGACCCCTCATGAACGTCGGATGGATATTTTGGATCGCATCGCACGCGGAGAAATCAGCGCGGAGGTTGGGGCGGTTCTGCTGCGGGCGGTCAATTCGCTGGAAGCGGAGCAGCCCTCCGAACCCGGGATGGCGGTTTCAGAAACCCCTTCGGCATTTCAACCGGCGTCTGCGCTGCCAGAAGAAGAAGTCGCGGCGGTGCGCCGCTGGTGGCTGGTGGGTATCTGGATTGGCGCTGCGATTCTGGCGCTGGGCGCGGGCGGGATCGTCTGGGCGTATCTTGCGCGCGGCTATAATTTCTGGTTCTACTGCTCCTGGCTGCCCTTCCTGCTGGGACTGGTGGTGATGATGCTGGCATCGGGCAGCCGCAAAGCGCGCTGGATGTACATCAATGTGCAGGAAAACAGGATGGGCGGCAGCCATGTGCGCTTTGGAATGCCGCTTCCCATTGGATTTGCCCGTTGGGTGCTGCGCAATTTTGGAAGCTGGTTCAAGGATTTGAAAACGGATCAGCGCGAAGTGATTGAGGCATTTCTGGACGCCGCAGCCACCAGTTCAGAAGCCATGATGGTGACTGTGGATGATCCGGAAGACGGCGACCACGTGGAAGTTTATCTGGTTTGAGCCTTTTCGCGGTCTTGATGCATCCTCTGGCAGCGTTCGAGCCAGAGGATGTTGTATTTTTCTGAGGGAATGACACGTCGATCCAGATTTGCGATGGT
>JBDKTF010000403.1:0-4491 GCA_039680295.1 Anaerolineaceae bacterium | reverse complement strand
ACCTGGCAGGCGCCCGTCAGAGGGTTTATGGAAACGATTTGCGCCTATACCATCAACAGCGATGAAACGCAGTGCTTCACGAATATGAAGGTAATTGACAGCAGCAGGTATCTTCAGTACCACGCATCATTTCAAAGCAGCGATTCCGCAAAGACAATCGCGCTCTATGATATTGACCTCGTTTATGGAATCCACGTCCTGACCGGATCGGCGCTGTCCATCCCAATTCCGCCCGCGGATCTGCTGGGATGGAAGAACATTGCCATCGTCTCAACCCTTCCCGAAAACACGACCCTGGTCATCGATGTGGTGGCGCCGGATGGAAGGGTCTTGATCTCTGATGTCCAGAACGAAACCAGTCTGGAAGCCATTGATCCAAACGATTATCCCGCCTTGCAACTGCGCGCCACCCTTTCCACAAGCGATGAATCCATCACGCCGGATATTGATCGATGGGGCTTGACATGGTCGGTTTGGAACCGGTCGTATCTGCCGATCATCCTCAACTGATCAGCCGCAGTCAGTTCTCAAATGCAGCCACCGCACCAATCCCTGCAAAAAACAGAAAACAATTCGAGATGACCCCACAGAAGCCAGTGATGATCCGGCGTCTGCGCCAATCGCATAAAAACCTTTAAAGTGACTTAAATCACCTAAAAACCCATTGACTCGGCTTTTTGAATCTGCTAAACTTTAAGCAATCGTTTGCGCAACGGATTGCGCAGTATTCCCTGATCGACCTTGAGGTTTCATACGCCTATGTCCACCATCCGGGAAGTTGCCGAAAAAGCCGGGGTCTCCCCCACCACTGTATCCCATGTCGTTAACAATACGCGCTATGTCTCTGCACCCGTCCGTGAACGGGTGCTTCAAGCCATGGCAGAACTCGGCTACCGCCCGAATGCGTTGGCGCGTTCACTGCGCCGCGGTGAAACCAAAACACTGGGCTTAATTCTGCCCGACTCCGCCAACCCCTTCTTTGCCGAAATTGGACGCGCCATCGAAGCCGCCGCCTTCAGCAGCGGTTATTCGGTCATCTTATGCAATACTGAAGGCGACCCCGAAAAAGAAACCCTGTATACCGATGTGCTCGCAAAGAAACAGGTGGACGGGCTGATCTTCGTCACCACCGGCGACAATTCCTCCACCATTCACGACCTGCTTGCGCAGAACCTGCCCATGGTGGTGGTGGACCGCGACCCGCAAACGGTGGAAGTGGATGTGGTTCTGACCGATAACCGCCAGTGCGGTTATCTGGCGACCCAGCATCTCATCCAACTCGGTCACAAACGCATCGGCTGCATCATGGGTCCGTCGAACGTCACCCCCAGCGCGCTGCGTATCACCGGTTATCGCGAAGCCATGCGCGACAACCATTTACCGGTGGATGAAGCCTGGATGGTGCGCGGCGACTTCCACCCCGATTCGGGATACAGGGCAGCCCTGGAACTGCTCCGCCAACCCAACCCAGTGTCAGCGATCTTCGTCTGCAACGACATGATGGCGATCGGCGCGCTGCGCGCCGCCCACGAATTCGGACTGCATATCCCCGAGCAATTGTCCATCGTCGGCGTGGATAATATCGATCTGGCGTCCTATACCATCCCTCCCCTCACAACCATCACCCAGCCCAAAGTGGATATCGGGCAGACGGCATTCCGCCTGCTGGTGGAACGCATCCAACAGCACGGTTTACCCGCCCGGCGCATCATGCTGTCTTCTTCCCTCATTATCCGAAATTCAACCGGGAGACCCGCGTGAACAAACATATTCTCGTGCTGGGCAGTCTGAATATGGACCTGGTGGTCCGATCTCCACGGCACCCACAGCCGGGTGAAACCATTCTCGGGGGAGAATTCAACACCTTCCCCGGCGGAAAGGGAGCCAACCAGGCAGTTGCCGCGGCGCGGCTGGGCGCGTCGGTGGAAATGATCGGGCGGGTCGGCACGGATGCCTTCGGCGATGCGCTTCTGGCTACCGTTGCGAAAGACGGCGTCTCCACCGCGCACATTCTGCGCGATGCAGCCGCAACCGGCGTGGCGCTCATCACGGTGGACGCTGCCGGTCAGAACACCATCGTGGTGGCATCCGGCGCCAATGCCCGGGTTTCCCCGCAAGACGTGGATGCCGCATCTGGCGCTTTTGAAAACGCCGCCGCGTTGGTTTTGCAGCTCGAATGTCCCCTGCCCGCCGTCGTCCGCGCGGCAGAAGCAGCCAAAGCCCGCCGTATTCCGGTGATTCTCAACCCCGCCCCCGCCCAGCCGCTCCCTGCGCACCTTTTGAGCGGTGTCGATTATCTGATCCCCAACCAGACTGAACTGGCGCTGCTCAGCGGCGGGATCACCGACCTGAACGAAGCGGTTCGCTGGCAAAAGTCGCAAAACATTCGCTGCCTGATTGTGACCCTGGGCGGCGAAGGCGTCTGGGCATCTGATGAGACCGGGACGCACCGGCTTCCCGCGTTCAATGTCACCCCGCTAGATACGGTCGCCGCTGGAGATGCCTTTGTGGGCGCATTTGCGGTCGCGCTCAGTGAAGGGCAGCCGCTGGAGCAGGCGCTGCGCTGGGGCAATGCTGCGGGCGCCATTTCGGTCACACGCGCCGGAGCGCAGCCTTCTCTGCCCACCCGCGCCGAGCTGGAAAAATTCCTTCGGGAGAAATAACGCATGAAGAAAACAACCCTTTTGAACGCCTCGCTCTCTGAAACCATCGCCAGCATGGGACATACCGACATGCTGGTCATCTCGGATGCCGGTTTGCCCGTGCCCGCCGGACCCCGCCGCATCGATCTGGCGCTGACTCGCGGTGTGCCCGGTTTTCTGCAAACGCTGGAAGTCATCTTATCCGAGTTGAACGTCGAGCGCATCATCATCGCCAGAGAAACAGCGCAGGTCAGCCCGCAGATTTTTGAGGCGGTGAAACGTCTTCTGCCGAACATTCCGGTCGAGCAAATCAGCCATGAGGAATTCAAACGAACAACCGCCTCGGCGCGCGCGGTCGTGCGCACCGGTGAATTTACCTCGTACGCCAACGTCATTCTAGTTTCGGGCGTAGATTTCTCAAAATAAGAAGGGAAATCTTCCATGAGTGCACAAACCACCACCCCTGTTTCCAAAGCTGCCCGCCGCTCCATCCTGCAGCGGTTCGGATTGCTGCTGGTCTTTCTGCTGCTGGCAGCGGTCCTTTCGATCCTTTCCGACCGCTTTTTGACCGTGAACAACCTGCTCAATGTTTTCCGCCAAGCATCCATCAACGGGATTGTCTCTGTCGGCATGACGCTGGTGATCCTGACCGGCGGTATTGATCTTTCGGTCGGATCCATTCTGGCGCTTTCCGCGGTGATCGGCGCCGATCTGATGACCAGCGGTGTGCCTGTGTTCTGGAGCGTCCTGGCGGCTTTGGGTATCGGTGCGGCGTTGGGCGCCGTCAATGGATTTGTGATCACTCGCGGCAAGATTCCGCCCTTCATTGCCACGCTGGGCATGCTCACCGTGGCTCGCGGGCTGACGTTAATGTACACCCAGGGACAGCCGATCACTGGACTGCCGGAGGGCTTTCGCTTCATCGGCGCCGGTTCTGTCGGACCCATTCCCATGCCCATTATCGTCGCCGGATTAACTTTCCTGATTGGCTACATCGTGCTCACCCGTACGCGTTTTGGCGAGCATGTGTATCTGATCGGCGATAATTCCACCTCTGCCCGGCTGGCAGGCGTACCCACCGACCGCGTTACAACCATCGTATACGCCATTTCGGGGCTGTGCGCAGCGCTTGCCGGGTTGGTGTTGATTGCGCGCCTGGATTCTGCCCAACCGGTGATCGGTCAGGGGTATGAATTCAACGCAATCGCCGCAGTGGTGGTTGGCGGCACCAGTTTCGCCGGGGGTGAAGGCACCCTGATCGGCACATTGCTCGGCGCATTGCTGATGGAAACCCTCAACAACGGTCTCAATCTGCTCAACGTTTCTTCACTGTGGGAACAGGTTTTTAAGGGCGGCGTGATTGCGCTGGCGCTGCTGTTCTATAAATCCATCAGCCGTTCCAAACGTTAATTCAAACCCGTGTGAAAGGAGAGCCATTCGAAAGAAAGTTCAGATAAACACTCATAATGATCTGCTGATTTGATCGTTTATTCAACTGTTCAATATTCAGGAGGAACGATACATGAAACGCCTTTTGACCGTATTCAGCATTTTGATCATCGCAGCCATGGCGCTGACCGCCTGCAAACCGGCTGCCACCAGCACCCCCGCTGCGACCGAAAAGACTTTTGGTCTGGTTGTCTCCACCCTCAACAATCCCTTCTTCGTCTCCCTGCGCGACGGCGCCCAGAAGGCTGCCGACACTGCCGGTGTCAAGCTGAACGTCGTGGATGCCCAGGACGATTCCGCCAAGATGACCGCCGGGATCGAAGACCTGATCTCCAAGAAAGTCACCGCCCTGCTGATCAACCCCACCGACTCTGACGCCGTGGTGCCTTCCATCCAGAAG
>JBDKTF010000340.1:0-2673 GCA_039680295.1 Anaerolineaceae bacterium | reverse complement strand
GTTTACCCTTCCGCCGAATTTCCTGAGCGAGCTCTTCACCCAGGGTCAAAACCTTCAGTTCGAACCCCGCATCTGGGATGAAATTCCGTCGGATATTATGGATCGTCTGGTGAAGATCCCGTATTTCAAACGCTCTTTTGAACCCGATGGCTACAGCCAGGCGGAATTCAACAGCATTCCGTCTCTGGTGAGCACGCATAAAGAATTCTCTGGCGCGACCCAGAAGATGGTTGAGTTTGTCCGTGAACGTATGCCTGCGTTGTAATGGAATGTGAAAGAACATCTGCCCGTAGTGGAGAATACCCTGCGGGCAGGTTTATTAATCTGATGAATATGCAAAAAATTGTTCTGAATCTGCTTTGAAATCGAGAAGATCTCTTATGAACCCTTCTGAATCCGTACTCTCCTCCGATATTGCCCTTCAATCCCGTTATCCTGATGTGGATACCCTCACAGCACATACACTGCGTTTTCTGGCGGTTGATGCTGTTCAGAAAGCCAATTCCGGTCATCCGGGTTTGCCGCTCGGCGTGGCGGATATGGTAACGACCCTCTGGACGCATTTTTTGAAAATCAATCCGCTGGACCCCACCTGGGCGAATCGGGACCGTTTTGTTCTTTCCGCGGGACATGGTTCGGCGCTGCTGTACAGTTTGCTGCATTTGTGGGGACAGCATTATTCATTGGACGATCTGAGACAGTTCCGCCAGTGGGGGAGTGTTACGCCCGGACATCCCGAATATGACCTCAAACGCGGGGTCGAGATTACCAGCGGTCCTCTGGGACAGGGTCTTGCCAGTGCGGTGGGTCTGGCGTTGGCGGAACGCTGGCTGGCAGCGTATTTTAATCGCCCCGGATACCCGGTGGTGGATCACTTTACCTATGTGCTGGCTTCGGATGGCGATCTGATGGAAGGCGTATCGCACGAAGCCGCTTCGCTGGCTGGCTGTTGGAAATTGGGCAGACTTATTGTTCTGTATGACGACAACCGGATTTCGATCGATGGTTCCACCGCGTTGAGCTTTACAGATGATACCGCTGAACGTTTCCGCGCCTATCACTGGCACGTACAGGAGGTGGATGGGCACGACATGAATGCGATCAGCAGGGCTTTGGAGGCTGCGCAGCAAGAATCGGAGCGTCCTTCCATTCTGATCTGCAAAACGCATATCGGTTGGGGCAGTCCCCGGCAAGACAGTTCCAAAGCGCACGGCGAGCCTCTGGGCGTGGATGACCTGCGCCGGACAAAAGAAGCGTTGGGCTTCCCATTGGAACCCGCCTTTTATGTGCCCGCCGCCGTGCGGGAGCATCTGTGCGCGGTGGAACAGCGTCTGGACGGGCAGCAGATGGTATGGGAAGGGATGTTTGCCCGCTACTGCGCCGATTACCCCGATCTGGCGGCGGTCTGGCAGGACTGGCAAAAGGGTTCTCTGCCTGCGGGTTGGGAATCATGCCTGCCTGTTTTCGAAGAAGGCAAGCCGTTGGCAACCCGCTCCGCATCCGGCAAGGTTCTGGATGCGATCTTCCCTCATCTTCCCTTCCTGATCGGCGGTTCGGCGGATCTGACACCCAGCAATAACACGCGCGCCAAAGACGCCGCCGACCTGCTGCCACCCGATTACAGCGGACGGTATATCCATTATGGCGTCCGCGAACATGCCATGGGCTCCATCATGAACGGGCTGGCGCTGCATGGGATGCGCCCTTATGGGGGAACCTTTCTGGTCTTTTCGGATTATATGCGCCCTGCCATTCGGATGGCGGCACTGATGAAGCTGCCAGTCGTCTATGTGTTCACCCACGACAGCATTGGTCTGGGGGAAGATGGACCCACGCACCAGCCGGTGGAACATCTCACCGCCTTGCGGTCCATTCCCAACCTGGTGGTGGTGCGCCCTGCCGATGCCAATGAAACGTGCGCCGCGTGGCGCATGGCATTGAAGCGAACGGACGGACCGACCGCGCTCATTCTCACCCGGCAGGCGCTGCCGTTGATCACGCCGACCGAGAATCCGGCTGCCCGCGGCGCTTACGTGCTGGCAGACCCACAGTCAGGGGCAGAACCGCAGTTGACGCTCCTGGCGACCGGATCGGAAGTGAGCCTGGCGTTGGAAGCCCAGAAACTGCTGGCGGCGCAGGGGACGGCAGTTCGGGTGGTTTCGATGCCCAGTTGGGAATTGTTCGACGCCCAACCTGTCGAATATCGTCGGGATGTCCTTCCCGACGGAATCCCTTGCTTATCCATCGAAGCAGGAATGACCTTTGCCTGGGCGCACTACGTGGGACGATCGGGAGCATCCTTGGGATTGGATCATTTCGGCGCTTCTGCGCCCTACCAGGTCCTGTACGAAAAGTTTGGCTTGACCCCTGAAAATATCGCCTCGCGGGCGCAGCAGCTTTTGAAGGAACTGGCATGAACCTGAAGGAAACGGCGGCTGCGCAGGCGCTGTCTTATGTGACGGATAATCAGACGCTGGGGATCGGCAGCGGTTCCACGGTGAATTGTTTCACCCGCTTACTGGGCGAAAAATTGAAGCGCGGTGAAATCCATAACGTCTGCGCGGTTCCAGCGTCCAAAGCCACCGCCGATCTCGCGACCCGCATGGAGATTCCCCTGGCGAGCCTGAAGGAGCATCCAAATCTGGACCTGGTGGTGGATGGAGCGGATGAGAT
>JBDKTF010000573.1:0-23657 GCA_039680295.1 Anaerolineaceae bacterium | reverse complement strand
CCCGAGAATACTTCTTCCACAAAGCCAACCGTCATCTGGCTGACCAAATAATTGATTACGCTGGATCTGACGAGAAGCGCATCAAATGACTCCAGATTCTCAATCACAGCAGGTAATATGTGCAGTAATTCCTCTGGCTCAACCACTCTTTCATGATGTTCTGATTGGATATGCCTGGCAACGATACGAGCGTGCTCCAGGTCGGGTGAGCCAGCCAAGCCAATCGAAAACGTGTGAAGGTGTTTCAAATAAGGACGAGCAAGCGAAGCGATTGCGCTCGAATCCAGCCCGCCAGAAAGCCACGATCCCATTGTATCAGAGTGAATGCACACCTGAACTGCATTCAATAACAGGTCATGTACCTGACGCGCCATTTCTGCTGGAGATGCAGATATGACAGCTTTCCTTTTGACCTGAGAATAAGGCTTAACCACACCTTTCTCCAGAATACATCCGGGGGACAACTCTTGAATATTCTCTGCCATCCCAAGCAGTGCTTTCGCTTCAGACGCAAAACAAAGTGTTCCATCCGCCATCCTGCCAAAATACAGAGGGGCAATCCCCACTGGGTCGCGTTTCAATACAAACCCCGCACTTTCTGGAGCTGCCTGTGCAAACCGGCTTCTGCCAGCACAATCTGCTGCCAGATGATCTTGCCGGAGCATATCCCGTGTTGTTGTTTGGCTTGCAGTCCAATTGGCACCGAATGTCACACCCTGAATATCCAGAACTTCCTCGCCAACAGGACCTCGATGCTTCATGATGTTCAGCATCCGATGGACTTCCTGCTCTTTATCGGGACGGGCAATCCCGGCGATGGCTGTCATGCTCCACCTCCTGAAAATTGCTGTTTCAATCCAATATGCCTTCCATGACAAAGCGGGTCAATTCACCCACACTGAGATCATTAATACCTAATTTTTCAATCGTGCGTCCTCTGCGCCAATAATCGGTGCGGTGAATAATGCATGCCAGACGAATGATGGAATCCATACCGCGTACCGATACACCATATCGTTCGCCAAGTGAAGCGATGGGTACCAGGCTCATGGGAACGTCTTCAAAAATATAGCGGTGGTTCAATGTGGGTGGGGCTTTAATCCCATAATACCCGGGCTGATTGTGGATGGCTTCATAAAGATCTTCACCGGTGGTATCGTAAGCCAGTTTAAGCCAATCCATGGCGGTTCTGGCGCGCACTCCCATCGACGACGCGACCGTCACCCTTTCGCGATCCAGGGCTTCTAACACACGGGCTACAGATGGTGAAACGCCATCGATATAGAACTGATAATCGCCGTGGGTCGTTTCAATCCATCCAGAATTGAGCAGCGTTAATGCCGGATGGAAGATTGCCCCCATATTGTTCAACCCTGTCTGCAATACATTCCCGCCGTCAATATACTGTGGATAAGCTTCCCGAATTCGATCGAGTACCTCATGATTTTTGATCGCCGGCAGTGCTGCGAGTGGAACCGCCTCTTTGATGCGGAAGATGCGCGCCTGGGCAGGACCATCCGATCGTGAAGCGTAGATGAATGTTTCAGCCTCACTGATCACCACTTTGGCTTCACAATGATTGTCGCGCAGAATTTTTGAAAACTCAATTGCGCCACAGGTTCTTCCGGGGTGGAGAACAACGATTTGTCCATCCCTTAAATAAGGCGCGCAGGCACGCGCAATGTCTGCGTGCGCAGATGATGGAACAACGACCATAATCATATCTGCTTGTTCAAGTGCCTCGTCCATATTTGACGTCACACATGCCAGTTTGCCAAATCCACGCGGACCCCCGTCATAACTCTCAAGGTCAATCCCACCTAATTCCTTGATGGCTGATACCCGCTCTGGCGTCCGATTATAGAGCGTCGTTGAAAAATCCATCAGCGCAAGGTGTGCTGCCATTGCTTTACCGCCGTGTCCCGCGCCAATCACGGTAAACTTTAGACGATTATTCATTCTTTCCTCCCGGTTTCGTTGACGTTTCCAGACGCTCTGATTCAGAGATCGGTTCACCGCTCAAATTGACTGTTTCACAACAGCCATGGATGATGCGAGTTTGGATTCTCCCTGGCGCAAAAGGATTGTTGCGTAAGTGCGGAGCATCCAGAATACCCGTTTGAACGCTTCGCGCCAGAGTGGATGGATCAACCCACGGATCGATTGTATCTGGAGCCGCAAGGGTTCGAATTGCCTGCAAGCTGACCTGTGCCTCATGAACCAGGTGATCTGCTCGCTCCTGAATTCTGGGATCAGCCAGCATATCCGGCATTCCTCTGATGGCAGTTTCTATTGCGCGGCGCGCGAATTGGCAGGCTTCGATCACATCCTCTGCGGTGGCAGCATGATCTGCCTCGGTGTGCCCCACCACATGAACAATATGTGGCTTTAACGCCATTTGTAGGTATACGCTGGTTGCCAGATGGGATCGGGCAGCATTGGCATCCACCGGATAGCTCAACAATCCAGTTCGGGTCTGACGCCAGATGCGGAATTGATCATTTTGTAACGGCTCGATAATTTTGACCATGGCGAACATCTTGGCTAAATCCATGGCATCAGACAGGCCCGGAGGGCTGTTAAACATAAATTGGGCAATATAATCCCTCACACCAAATTGACGGGCGTTATAGGCAGCCAGAAACGCCGAAACCACACAGATGACATCGGGCGCGTCACGCATCCCCCAATGATGCGGTTCATTCAATTCAACCGGAATACCTCTTTGCGCATACCATGCCATCACTTCCTGATGCTGACGAATCGAACCTTCCAGATCCCATGGACCTCTCCCATCCATCCGGTTAAACCAGAATAAAGGAATTGCGCACCATGCGTTGTGAATGGTCTGGAGGATGACCTCAGCGAACGGGATAAAATCATCGGTACCGGAGTAGGTACGCATCAGAGGGAAATTTCCAAGGCGGCTTGCATGAAAAAGAGCCTCAAAATCTTCAGCAGTCCTAACTGGAACGCCGCCGGCACCTTTCCGGCGTAGTTCCTGCCGCTCCGGGTGAAAATAATTCTCTTGTGCATCCTGGTCGATGCCAAGGGATTTGACATCCAGGGCTTCGTGACGCGCAATGGTTTCAATCCCTTTACAGGTATCTTCCAATGTGGGAAGACCAAAATGATGACGAAGTAATGGAAATGGATTTTTCCAACGGATTCGATCGATGACCGATTGTGGATGGTTTTCTGAACGATGGTGATCCGTTTCCAATCCCTTAAGATAAGCGAGAACCTGTTCTTCCGCCTCTCCCCCTTCAAAAACCCGTTCAAAAAAAACCATCTTCTGTGCGCGCTCCGCCATGGGAGGTGTGCCGCCAAAAGCAAAACGAACACCCGCAGACCGATATTCATCCATTTTTTCTGCCAGGTCGCTTAATAACTGTTCTCCGGTCTCTGGCGTCAATCGATAAGATACCCCCACAAGGTCTGGCTTCTCGCGCTGAATGGCTTTGATAAGTTCATCCACCGAAACGGACGGTCCCAGAAATACCGTTCGCCATCCTGCTGCTTCAGCAAGGCGAAGAAAATTCATCACACCAGCAATGTGTACACATTCCCCCACAGCCCCTGCAACAACCGTTTTCATGAACCCTCCGATCAGACACGACAAAGAGATGGATGGAAATGGTTCGGGGTCAATCCGATTTCAGGTAGAAATCATTATACAAAAATGATAATCTAAATGTCAAATCTCGACAATCAAATTTTGCGTTTCAATAGAATTACAGAATCTCAATAAATGCGAATTTATTTATATCAGGGATACATGTAATTTAAATAATATGAATGACATGTAGGAGTATGCCGTGGTAAAAAATGAGACTGGCAGTAACCAGTCTCACATCAAAATTCCAGTGGTTATTCACTTTATTCCGCCAAACCGGCGCGTACAGCCAGTAACGCTGCCTGGGTACGATCTGTGACTTCGAGCTTTGTCAGAATAGCGCTGACATAATTCCGCACGGTACCCTCGGATAAAGAGAGTTTGATCGCTATTTCTGGATTATTCATGCCACGCGCCAACAGGCGCAGTACATCCACTTCGCGCTCGCTCAACAAACGCGTCAATTCACCGCGCGCAGGCGATGGATGATGATTGATCATCGCAAGCAATTTTCCGGCGACATTCGGATCGACATACGTCTTTCCGGCTGCGGTCCCCTGAATGGCATTGATTAACCCTTCACGGGGGGTATCTTTTAATAAATAGCCGGCTGCGCCAGCCTGAACGGCTTCATAAACCCAGTCATCCATATCGTAGGTGGTCAGGACCAATACCTTGGTCTCTGGGAACTGCATGTGAATCAGTCGAGTCGCTTGAATACCGGTCATATGGGGCATCTTGAGATCCATCAAAGCCACGTCTGGATGTAACTTTTGAACCAGATCCACAGCTTCCTGCCCGTCATTTGCAATACCAACAACCTCAAGATCAGGTGCAGTGCTTAAAATTGCCCGCAAACCTTCACAAACCACTTCCTGATCGTCACAAATAATGACACGGATCATCATTTCACCTCCAATGATACTCTTACAACCGTGCCTGTATCTGAATTACTCTGTAACGTAAAGACCGCCCCAATCATTTCAGCCCATTCCTGCATCCCCCGCAGTCCATAATGTCCTTCTTCAATCGGACGATCAGGATCAAAACCAGTGCCATCATCGCGAATCTCCAGATCAAGGTGTTTGGCTCGTTCTGTAAGACGAATGGAAACCTGCCCCGCATTTGCGTGCTGCGCAATATTATGAAGTGCTTCTTCGGTAATCCGGTAAAGACTGTGTTCCACCTCCGCCGGATAACTGGCGCCATCATCAGGTAATGACAGGCTTATTTGCCAGCCGCTGCGTTCCGCGGTAGCGTTTGCCAGGTTTTTCAACGCCAATGGAAGTCCCAAATCAGTTAACGGAGAGAGCCGCAGCGCCATGATTGCCTGGCGTGTTTCATTCAATCCCGATCGGGTCATTTTCAGCGATTGATCCAGCATGCTACGCGCGTCTTGTGAATTGACATCCCACAAAGCCCGTACTGCTTCCAATTGAATGGAAACCGCGCTGAGCGTGTGCGCAACTGTATCATGCAATTCGCGCGCCAATCGGTTTCGTTCGCGGCTGGTCGCCAATTGCTCGCGGGTTAAGGCAGATACTTCCAATTTACGATTCGCACTGACCAGTTCTTCATTCTGTCGTCGAAGTTCCCGAACCAGGCGATTGGTTAAATAACCAATCAACAGATAAATGGCTGTACGGAAAAAAATGACATTATATTGCGGAGGAGGCGGCGGCATAAATCCCACCTGCCCCAAAGGAATAATATTCGCACTGAAAACCAGGTTGATCACGCCAATCAAAAGGCTGTACAACACAACGACCCAATAACGATACATCCAGCTGATTAATAACAAGGGAATAAAAAGCTGAATCACTAACTGCCACTGCCATGCCAGATCTCGAAATCGCAATACTTCCTCTCCCAACCCCAAAGTGGGTTGGAAATAAGCTGCAAAAGGCGAAATAGTAATAACCGCCAGGGCAATCGGAAGATAGGCTTTACCCAAATGTTTTTCCAACCAGGGTATAGAGAGATAGATTAAAACCAGGGCATTTAGAATGATTGTGACGAGTGAAATAGGATCCTGGGATCTGCGCCCTTCTGACACAAATGCCTGGCTCGCCAGGTATGTAACCACCGAGAAAAGTAAATAGATGCCGATGAAGATTCGGAATATCGGCGTGATTGTATATTGATCACCTTTTCGATCCATACCATGATTTTATCATGTGCTCCAAGAGATGTATGCTGACTGCCGTCATGGGTTACCATGATCGTTGCCATCCATCCATGTGTGCGGCTTCACAGCGGGTAATGACACCTGCGTCTGCCCATCTTGAGGTATTACCGGTATAAACGATATATCAAACCTTGCTTGATGGAGGACAAGATCCAATGAAGAAAATCTCTTTCAAATTTATTAAATCAATCAAGAAAAAATGGTTCTGGATTGGGGGTGGGATTCTGGTTGTAGTCATCGCGGGAGGCGTATTTCTGGCAAGCCGCGTTTCAGCAAACCAGGCAGGCGCTGGAATTGTCAGCCAACAAACTTACACGATTCAAAAAACATCCTTATACAATGAAATCAGCGCCACGGGAAATGTTCGTGCTATTCAATCCGCAACATTGACCTGGCAAACATCTGGGCAAGTACAAGACGTCAATGTCAAGTTAAATGATACTGTGAAAGCGGATCAGGTATTGGCTGAGCTTGACCCAGCGACAGTCCCGGCATCCGTTACTCAGGCTCAGCTGGATCTGATCGACGCCAAACAAGCCTTGGAAGACCTGGAAACCTCTACCACATCGATTGCACAGGCACAGGTTGCCCTGGTTACCGCACAGACGGCTTATGACGAGGCTGAAAAGGACGTTGCGGCACTTTCCCTTAACCGCGCAACAGAAACAACGCTCACGAAAGCAGAAACCGCCTATCAACTGGCGTTGGCTGAAGTAGCAAAAGCGCAGGATGATTACGATAATTATAAAAGTCTGGATGATACCGATTACCGAAAAATCTCTGCATTAAATCGATTGACCACCGCACAAACGAATCGCGATAGTGCATTGGCTACTTTGAACTGGTATAAAGGGAAACCATCCGAATCGGATATTGCTGAAACTAACGCAAACCTCGCTCTTGCCAAAGCGCAGTTGGAAGATGCCCAGCGTGCTTATGACCGTGTTAAAGATGGTCCCACCAATGCAGATCTTGCCGTTGCGCAGGCAAAAGTCAACGCCGCACAATCGACACTCAACTCATCCAAAATCATCGCCCCCTTCGATGGAACGGTTACATCCCTGAGTACTCTGGTTGGTGACCAGGTTACGGTAGGCACAAGCGCTTTACGCATTGACAACCTTAAAACCCTGGTTCTCGATCTGAATGTGTCTGAAGTTGATATTTCCAAAATCGAGGTAGGACAGACTGCAACAATCACTTTTGATGCGATTTCCAACGTAACATACCAGGGTCAGGTGAAAGAAGTTAATCGGGCTGGGACAACAACCAATGGAACCGTAAATTTCTCGGTTTCTGTTATTGTCACCGATCCTGATGATCAGGTAATGCCCGGGATGACGGCTGAAGCAGCTATTCAGGTTGAAAAAGTAGAAGATGCAGTAGCAGTTCCCAGTACTGCGATCGTAACTCTTAATAGTAAAAGCATGGTCTATCTTTCTGGTGGTTCGCCAGTAGAAGTAACCACAGGTGTTGTTACAGACACCATGACAGAAATCACATCTGGTAACCTGGCTGAAGGTGATGCTGTTGTAACGGATCCAACCTCATCAACCTCAACGACAACTAACCAAGACTCTGGAAATATTTTCCAACAACTGATGCGATCCCTGGGTGGTGGCAGCATGGGTAGAAATAGTAACATGGGCGGTAGTCGTCCCTCGGGCACCAATGGCAATTTTACACCTCCGACCGGAAGTGATGGTTCAATGCCACAACCTCCCAGTGGTGGAGCAATGCCATGACCGAATATAAAGCTGGTACGCCTGTCATTCGCGTCAATGATTTGAAAAAGGTCTTTCAGATGGGCGAAGTACAGGTGGAAGCACTGCGCGGTGTGTCGTTCGAAATTCAGCCGCGTGAAGTGGTCGCCATCATGGGACCTTCAGGCTCAGGAAAATCAACCATGATGAACATTCTTGGTTGCCTGGATCAGCCATCAAGCGGAGATTACTGGTTGGATGGTGAGAATGTGGCTCATTTGAATGATGATGAATTGGCTTCCATCCGCAATCGCAAGATTGGTTTTGTGTTCCAATCGTTCAATCTTTTGCAGCGTCAGACGGCATTGGCAAATGTAGAGCTTCCAATGCGTTATGCAGGAATTACTACAGGTCGAGAAGATCGAGCCAGAGAAGCCCTGGAAGCTGTCGGGTTGGGGAATCGGGTCAATCATAAACCCAATGAATTATCCGGCGGTCAACAACAAAGGGTCGCCATTGCAAGAGCCATCATCAATGATCCTGCCATTCTTATGGCTGACGAACCAACAGGTAACCTGGATTCCAAAGCGGGAAAAGAGATCATGGATTTGATTTTAAACCTTAACCAGGATAAAGGAACCACGATCATCCTCGTAACCCATGATCCAAGCATTGGAGCCATGGCACAACGGACAATCCGCCTGCACGATGGTGCCGTGGAGGAATCTTTATGAAAATTGCACAACAGATTAAAGAAGCTTTGGAAAGTCTGGTTGGGAACAAACTTCGTTCTGGACTAACCATTCTTGGAATCGTGATTGGTGTCGCTGCCGTGATTTCCATGCTTGCCATCGGGCGTGGAGCACAGACATCGATCAGTAGCTCCATCGAAAGTATCGGAACGAATCTGTTATTCATCAACACAACAAACGAGAATGGTGCAACCAATCCTCAACCGCTGACAACAGACGATGCTGAAGCGCTGGCAGATCCAACCAAAGCGCCGTTGGTCAGCAAAGTTGCGCCCGTCATCTCAGGTCACGTGGGTATGACGACTGTCGGCAAGTATTATATGGGTTCTGTCACTGCTACCACCCCCGAATATGCAGAAATTCGTTCCCTAAGCGTCGCAGAAGGTCAAATGTTTACCACTGCTCAACTTGAAAGTCGAGCAGCGGTGGCAGTCATTGGTACGGAGGTCGCAGATAGCCTGTTCGGCACAACAACCGGCGTTGTGGGCAAAACCATTCGCATGTATGGTCAGCCATTCAAAGTCATCGGTATTCTTAAAAGCATTGGCGGCTCATCCATGGGAAGCCAGGATAATCAGGTTCTCATCCCTCTGACTACCGGACAAAGCCGTTTGTTCCACCGCTCAAATCGAGCCCGGGTTGACTCGATTACCGTCCAGGTAGATTCCTCTGAAGATATGACCGCTGCCGTAACCCAGGTGGAAAATCTTCTTCGCGCGCGTCACCAGAACGTAGAAGGACAGGAAGATTTTTCAGTGATGAATCAGTCTGATATGCTCGAAACTGCAAGTTCGATCACCGGAATATTGACCATGTTCCTGGGTGGTATTGGCGCAATTTCCTTGTTGGTCGGCGGAATTGGAATTATGAACATCATGCTGGTATCTGTCACTGAACGGACGCGTGAAATTGGTCTGCGCAAGGCGCTTGGCGCTCGCCGCCGCGACATTATGACCCAATTCTTGACTGAATCGCTCCTGTTGAGTCTTTCCGGTGGGATTATCGGCATTGGCGTGGCAGCGCTCATCTCTGCGATCATAGGGAAAATCGCAGCAGCTCAGAGCGTATCCATCAACCCTGTCATCGGCATCGATGCAGTTTTACTGGCTACCCTGTTCTCACTTGCCATTGGTTTGTTCTTCGGGTTATACCCCGCAAATCGCGCAGCAAAACTGGAACCTGTTGAAGCATTACGATACGAATAAGATTTACAAATTTCTCCCTCTGCATGGATCGAGCTGATGATTGAGATCGGCTCGATCCTTTTTATAGGATAAGCCGATAGAAATAAGTCAAAAGGTACTTGATGAAGCCGTTCGAGAATATCGTCAAACAAAACAATGATTTCTATTCTTAAGTATTTTATCTTTTTAATTCCACAGGCAATAGTAAATGAGTTTTGGCAAATTATTCTTCTTGTTTATTCTTTTCTCCTATCCCCCCGGACGGAAAATCCTTAACTCAAACTGCCGCCAGATTTCTGGTAATACTTCCGGATCTCCCTCAAACATTACTTGATGGTTACAAAGTGAGAGCTTGCCAATCATATAGTCCGGCAGGCGGATAAAATTTGCTTTCCAGCGATTTCCTTGATATTCCCCCTCCTCTGTGCATACACCGCCAATTTTCACAAGAATATCTTGAAGTTCCCATGCTTGTATACCATGAATTTCTTGTTCCTTGTGCATTTAATTCTCCATCGATGGATTCTACCAAATTCTTCTGCATTTCACTTTCTGGATTATTTTGATTGACAGGATTCCAATGGTTCAGTAGGATTAAGCCTACTCTTTTTATCGGAGCTCACATGGAAGAAAAAGCAGGCGCCCAAATCAGCCAGAAAGCATTTATTCAAGCAACAATCATTCTTCTTGTTTTGATGATCACCGCCGGCATTCTTACTCGCACCATTCCAGCAGGCGCATATCAGCGCACTTTGGTCGATGGACGGGAAATGATCATCCCGGACAGCTTTCAATATACAACAAATCCAGCTTATCCCATATGGCGCTGGTTCACTGCTCCGATTGAGGTGTTGTGGGGACCTGACAGCGCAACCATCATCGTCATTTTGGTTTTTCTATTGCTGATCGGCGGTGCATTCGCCATACTGGATAAAACGGGGATTTTAAAATCAGCACTGGCGCGTATTGTACACAAATTAGGCAACCGAAAATATTTGCTGCTGATGGCAGTGACTCTATTCTTTATGCTTCTCGGAGCATTCTTTGGAATCTTTGAGGAAGTGGTACCTCTGGTTCCGCTCATGATAGCACTCTCATATTTACTCGGTTGGGACTCATTGGTCGGATTGGGAATGAGCATCCTTGCCACGAACATGGGTTTTTCTGCCGCCATCACTAACCCGTTTACCATCGGCGTGGCTCAAAAATTGGCTGGGCTTCCGCTCTTTTCTGGCAGCGGACTGCGTATCATCATTTTCGCCACGTTTTATGCAATTTTGGCTTCGTTTTTGATTAATTATGCAAAGAAAATTGAAAAATCTCCCCAATCCTCACTTGTTTATCAAGAAGACCGTGTAGCGCAGCCCCGATTCACTACCCTGGATTTGAACCAGAATCAGATGACATTTGCGATGAAACGCGCCATTCTATGGTTTGCCGTCTGTTTGATTCTCATTCTGATAATCTTAATCTCAGGTCCATTTATTCCTGCCATATCCACGTATTCTCTACCTCTGGTCGGTGTTTTATTTTTCCTGGGAGCGATAGGCGCAGGATGTTTCGCCGGTGTGTCTCTGAAATCCGTTCTTTCCGCTGCGGTGGAAGGTATGACTGGTATCGCGCCAGGAATCCCACTGATACTGATGGCATCCAGCGTCAAAATGATCGTTTACAAAGGTGGAATTCTGGATACGCTGCTGTATAAAGCATCTTCATCGTTCTCCCATTCCTCGCCGTTTCTATCCGTCGTATTGATTCTGGGTCTATCACTTTTGTTGGAATTTTTCATCAGTTCAGGTTCAGCAAAGGCGTTTTTACTGATACCAATTCTTTTACCTCTGGCAGATCTGGTGGGCGTTTCGCGTCAATTGACTGTACTGGCGTATTGCTTTGGAGATGGCTTCTCGAATCTGGCGTATCCCACCAGCGCTGTCCTCCTAATTTCACTTGGTCTCACAGTTGTAAGTTATCCCAAATGGATACGCTGGACGCTCAGGCTTTGGGGATGGGCAGCCGTCGCAGTGCTGGCATTTCTGGGATTGGGTATCCTGATCCAGTATGGTCCATTTTAGATACATGCTGTTGCGACCAGTCTCGTTTCATGCTAAACTACCTCGTAAGGACTCAGATATCCATGGGAAAGTATATCCATTTCCTGAAACAATCAGACATCTTCTTCGATCTGACTGATATACAGTTGGAGATGGTGGATCATCTATGCGGGGAGCGCAATTATAAGGCAGGCGATATCATTACCCGGGAGAATGCCGAGGATGATGATCTCTTTCTGATCATGGAAGGCGAAGTGGTAATCCAGGTCGATCCTTCGCTTGTCGATCCGAAACCCGATTCTGTGTCCAATCCAACGACAATTGCCACGTTGCGGCGTGGACAGTCGTTTGGTGAAATTGCACTCGTAGATCAAGGACTTCGTACTGCAACCTGTCGAGCAGCAGCTTCGCAGACGCATCTGTTAATCATCTCCCGTTCCCGACTGCTGCAATTATGCACTACCTATCCAGAGCTTGGATATCGGGTGATGTTTAACCTCGCAACCGATCTTTCACAAAAAATTCGTTCCGCCGATATGCGTATTCGTGAAGAATTGCTTTGTCGCCAGAACAAATTTGAATCCTCATGAAAGTATTTTAAATATCGGTTATCATTTCCACGCAATCCAACAGGAGTGCGCATGCCCACTGCAGAAATAATCACGATTGGCACCGAATTATTACTCGGTGAAATTATTGACACCAATACCCGATACCTGGCTCGCACATTGCGTGATCAAGGCATCGATATCTTTCGTACGACAACCGTCGGCGACAATCCCCAGCGTATAGCTCAGGCAATTCAAGAAGCGGCAACCCGAACGGATATAATCATCACCACCGGAGGGTTGGGTCCCACCGTGGATGATCCAACCAGACAAGCTGTCGCGCAGGCTGTCGGGGTTGAACTTGAATTCCATCCCGAGCTATGGGAACAAATTCAGGAACGGTTCCGCCGTTATAATCGTCAGGCAACTGAAAATAATCGCCGCCAGGCATATATTCCGGCAGGCGCACATGCCATTGAAAATCTTGTTGGCACGGCTCCATCCTTCTGGGTTACATACGCTGGATGCCAGATATTCTCGCTGCCCGGTGTGCCTCATGAAATGGAGTTTCTGATTGAAAATGCCGTTCTTCCTCTGCTGCGAGAACATTTTGATCTACATGGTTTGATCAAAGCCCGTGTACTGCATTCCGCCGGTATTGGTGAATCGCAAATTGACGATTGGATTGGCGACCTGGAAGAAACGCAGAATCCGACCGTAGGGCTGGCAGCTCATTCAGGACAGGTGGATATTCGCATCACCGCCAAAGCAGAATCGGAAGCCGAAGCGGACCAGATGATTGCCCAGGTAGAAGATGTTATCCGCAATCGTATGGGAGAATGGATATATGGCGTGGATGCTGATACATTGGAAGGTT
The DNA here is from genome assembly GCA_039680295.1 of Anaerolineaceae bacterium. Taxonomy (GTDB): domain Bacteria; phylum Chloroflexota; class Anaerolineae; order Anaerolineales; family Anaerolineaceae; genus JBDKTF01. The sequence goes on along the minus strand of JBDKTF010000573.1, from coordinate 10,738 downwards.
TTGTTCTCGGCAAACTCCAACAACTAGAGATCACCCTCTCCGTTGCAGAAGCGGGTACAGGGGGCGCATTGATCCAACGTCTTTCCAACGCTGGAAAAGCGTTTATCGGCGGCGAATTACTTGCTGAGCTGAAACAACCCGAAGATCTATATATATACACACGTCAAAAAGTGCTATCGAAACCTGCCAACCTGGTTTTGGGATTAACCCTGATCCCTCATGACCGGCAGCAAGATTTATACGTTATCATGATCACATCTGAAGGTGAACGTCAGGAACATCGTTCTTACGGTGGTCCGCCCCAAAATGCACCCCGTTGGGCAGCCAATATCACCCTCGATCTGATTCGCAAATTTTCTGAGCATCGATAAAATTAACCAAATGAGCCAACCATCAGGTGAAACGAATGAAAAATGCTGACATCTTGCTAACAAATGCAATCGTTCTAACCATAAACAAGAATTTCGACCGATTCGAAAATGGTGCAGTTGCCATCAGCGGAGACTCCATTGCTGCTGTTGGAACGATCGAAGATATTCTTAGCGAGTACTCTTCAGATCAGGTGATTGATTGCGGCGGAAAAGTGCTGATGCCGGGCTTGGTCAACGCTCATACCCATGTGCCGATGACCTTGCTGCGCGGTCTGGCAGATGACCTGCGCTTGGATGTGTGGCTGATGGGATACATGATGCCGGTGGAACGCGAATTTGTTTCGCCGGATTTTGTAAAACTGGGGACGAAACTCGCCTGCGCAGAAATGATCCGCAGTGGTGTCACATGTTTTGCAGACATGTACTACTTCGAGGATGATATCGCCAAAGCCACGGCTGAAGCAGGTATGCGTGCCTTATGCGCGCAGTCTGTAATGAAATTCCCAACCCCTGACGCCGATTCCTTTGAAGAATCGCTGGCTGAATCGCGCGCATTCATCGAACGCTGGAAGGGACATCCTTTGATCGTCCCAGGAATTGCCCCGCACGCCGTATACACCTGTACGCCAGAAATCTTACAGGCTTGTGCAAAACTGGCAATTGAATATGATGTTCCCCTCCATATCCACATATCTGAAACAGCTTCTGAAGTCGAAAATGTTCGCAATGAACAGGGCATGCCAGTCGTTCCTTATGTCTAAAAACTGGGACTCTTCGACGCAAAGGTGCTGGCGGCGCATTGCGTTCACATCGATGAAGGTGAAATGCGCACCCTTAAACACGCTAATGCAGGTGTGGCGCATAATCCATCCTCCAACCTGAAACTGGCGTCTGGTATCGCACCAGTCAAGAAGATGATGGAATTGGGGTTGCACGTCGGCATCGGAACCGACGGTCCGGCATCGAATAATGATCTGGATATGTTTGAAGAAATGCGCCTTACAGCTTTTCTGGCAAAGGGCGACAGCGGTGATCCCACTGCCCTGCCCGCCCGTATGGTTGTTAAAATGGCAACCCGGGGCGGGGCTGAAGCACTGCACATGGGAGAGATCACCGGCAGTCTGGAGCCTGGTAAACGCGCCGATTTGATTCTGGTGGATGTTTCGCAGCTACACAATTCACCGCACTTCCACCGCGATCCCAATGGTGCCTATGCGCAGCTTGTTTATGCCAGTAAAGCCACAGATGTCTCTGATGTGATGGTCAATGGTAAATGGTTGATGCGGGGTCATGAATTGCTAACCCTCAACGAAGCCGACTTGCTTACGCAAGGGAATGAATTGGCGCACGATATTGATGCCTTCTTGATCAAACGTGAACAATCCGTTCTATCCAAACTGATTGCAATTGGCGGCGCCATGGAAGAGGAAAGTTTTGAAGTCCAGGCTAAAGTTCGCCTCGCGAATGTAGAGCCCGTGATTGATGCATTGAACCAGACTGGGCTCGAAATCGTCCGTAAGCGCCATTACAAGCAATACGACAATTACCTGCTCTTCGATGATCCAGAACAGGGACGCCTTCGCTATCGGGAGGATGACTTTATCGCCGAGAACGGTGAAATCACAAACGTACGTTCTCGTTTGACACTGGTGGGACTGAGCCGCGAAGGTGCATTCTTACACGATATCTTGCTTTCGCGCAGCCGATTTTTTGCCCCGGCAGTGCAATCTTTGCGTTTCTATCGCGAATACTTCAAACCCACCCGCGAAATCGAGATTCAGAAAGACCGCCTGCGTTATCTGGTTGAATATAAAGACACAGAATTTTTCATCAACATTGACACCGTTACACAGCCTTCATTGGGTTATTTCCTCGAGATCAAGAGCCGCACCTGGTCGCGGCAGGATGCACGCAATAAATCTCAATTGGTAATGGAATTGATCAAATTATTGGGAGCGTCTCCAGAACAAACCGTGAGTCAGGATTATGTCGAAATTGTAGAACGCGCATAGCAAGCAAAGGAGGACAGAAACATGGATTTTGAAAAATCCGCCTCGAATCCGATTCGTGTACTGTTTCTCGCTGCCGAAGCAGATCCTCTCGTCAAAGTCGGAGGATTGGGCGATGTTGCTGGTTCACTCCCTAAAGCATTACGCGCCTGCCGCCCTTCACCAGACGTTCGTCTGGTACTCCCCTTTCATTCCGCAATCAACCGGGCTGCTTATCCAGCCCGGTTTTTGGGGCAATTTCCAATTCCACATCCTGCGGGCGCGATGACCGCCGAAGCCTACGAACTCGAATTGGATGGTCTGCCGGTATATCTCATCGCAGGAGATTTGATTCCCCCAAATGCGCCAGTATACTCTCCGAACATGGCGTTGGATGGTCCGAAATACACTTTTTTCTCCCTTGCAGCCCTGGAACTGGCTCGTTTTCTGGATTGGCAACCGGACATTCTGCACGCCAATGATTGGCACACAGCACTGGCGGTTTACGAGCTTTCACGGCGTTTGAATACTGATCCATTTTTTGCACACACCCGATCAGTCCTCTCAATTCACAATTTACCCTTCATGGGTGCTGGCGCCGAAGCATCTGTTCGCGATTTTGGCATTCCATTCGCAGAAGACACCCGGCTGCCTGAATGGGCGCGGGGGTTTCCTCTGCCGATGGGGCTGCTTACCGCAGATCAAATTATTGCTGTATCTCCGGGGTATGCCCGGGAAATGCTCACCCCTGAATTCGGCTGCGGATTGCAGAACTTCCTTGCCACGCGCGCCGACCATCTGACAGGGATCATCAATGGAATTGATACGCAACTGTGGAACCCCGCTGATGACGAATTGCTCACAACCCCTTACGAACCGGGTCAGTGGAACCTCCGTGCCCAAAATAAAGCCGCATTACAACAATCCTTTCATCTGCCTGTAGATAAAGATATTCCACTCATCGTTTGCATTGGACGTATGGATCCGCAAAAGGGTGTGGACCTGGCTTTGGATGGATTGCGATTGGCGGCTGGAATGAACTGGCAGGCAATCATCCTGGGCACAGGCATCCCTGAACTGGAAGCAGATACCCGCCGGTTGGCGGCAGATTTCCCAGACCAGGTACGTGCGGAAATCCGCTTTGACAGTCGACTGTCTCACCAGCTTTATGCTGGCGGTGATATTTTGTTGATGCCGTCCCGTTACGAACCTTGCGGGCTGGCGCAGATGATCGCCATGCGTTATGGGTGCATCCCGCTGGCACGCGCTACTGGCGGGCTCCGCGATACCATCAGCGATGTTGATCAGTCTTCCGAAGGTACCGGTTTTCTCTTCAACGAACCCACTCCACAAGCGGTAAAGGAGCGCTTATCACAGGTTTTGGTTCATTACAATGACCAAAGCCATTGGCAACAAATTCAACAACGCGGTATGAAACAAAACTTCTCGTGGCATCAGTCTGCGGTACAATATGTCCGGCTGTATACACAATTGGTAGAGGGAAGCCTATGAAAACTCGAGCTGTCATTCTGGCTGGCGGAGAAGGATCACGGCTTGGCGTATTAACTGCCAAACGGACCAAACCTGCTGTAATGTTCGCAGGAAAGTATCGGATCATCGACTTTACCTTATCCAACTGTGTCAACTCGGGCATCACAGATGTCATGCTGATTGCACAATATCGTCCCCACTCGTTGATCGAACATATTGGCGCAGGTAGTCCGTGGGATTTGAACCGTGATTTCACCGGTGGGGTGCGAATTTATACACCTTATCGCACCCGTCAATACGCAGATTGGTTCACCGGAACCGCAGACGCAATTCAACAGAATTTCGCATTCATTAAACGGGGAAAACCTGATCTGATTCTGATCCTTTCTGGTGATCATATTTACTCGATGGACTATGAAGCCCTGATCACTTTCCATCTCGACCATCATGCCGATCTTACCATGGCAACGATTCAGGTGAATACCGAAGAAGCACATCGTTTCGGAATCGTGGGTGTAAACCCGGATTATCGTGTCACCTCATTTGTAGAAAAACCGCAAGATCCACCATCCACACTGGCAAACATGGGAGTTTATGTTTTCAGCCGAGAAGTGCTCGATCGGGTGTTGTGGGAAGATCATCTGCGCGTCAATTCATCCCATGATTTTGGCAAGGACATCATTCCACACATGGTATCCGGGCAGGATCGCGTTTTCGCATTCCCATATTCTGGTTATTGGGTAGATGTAGGCACAGTATCCTCGTACTGGCAGGCGCATATGGATCTGTTAAAATCGCCGCCTCCTATGGACTTGCATGACCGTGATTGGGTCATTCATACCCGAACAGAAGAACGTCCGCCAGTCTGGATCTCATCTGGCGCAGATGTTCAGGATAGCATGATCACAGACGGCTGCATCATCGAAGCGGGTGCGCGCGTCATCCGGAGCATACTGTCGCCGGGTGTCGTCATTCATGCTGGGGCTGTTGTAGAGGAGTCTGTGTTGTTGACAGATGTCGAGGTGAACGAAGGCGCGCATGTGCAGCGCAGCATTCTGGATAAACGTGTACATGTGGGCAAAAACAGCCTGATCGGAGGCGATACCGCTGATCAAAACCCACAGATCAGCATGGTCGGTAAAAACGCCATCCTTCCTGATCAAATCATTATTCGACCGGGAGCATCGGTTGGCGCCGATGTAACGCCGGAAGATTTCGATCATCTTGAAATTGAAAGTGGAGAGTTCGTCCAAACACGGAGGTTACCGAATGAAATTTAATCGTGCATCAGGCATTTTGCTGCATCCCACCAGCCTACCCGGGGCAAATGGCATTGGTGATCTGGGGCCTGCCGCCTATCAATGGGTAGATTTTTTATCAGAAGCGGGGTGCAGCTACTGGCAGGTTCTGCCTTTGGGTCCCACGGGGTATGGAGATTCCCCCTACCAGTGTTTTTCAGCGTTTGCCGGTAACCCTTACCTGATCAGCCCGACTTTGCTGCTCGACGATGGATTATTGTCGCGATTGGATCTCGAAGATCGACCCGATTTTCCTACCGACATGATCGATTTCGGCGCTGCCATTAACTGGAAACTTACCTTACTGCGGCGCGCCTATGAACAATTTCGCGCGCATCCAACTGCCAGGTTGAAAACCGAGTTTGAAGCATTCCAGAAAGAAGAAACTGGATGGCTTGATGATTTTTGTCTGTTCATGGCGATTAAAGAAGCCCATTTTGGTGGCTCATGGGGTGGTTGGGAAGTGGATTTGCGGAAACGCAATCCCCAGGCTCTGGCTGAATTTAAAGCGGATCACGCAATGGATGTGCAGCGGTTTGCCTTCCAGCAATTCCTGTTCTTCCGTCAGTGGACTGCCCTGCGCAAGTACGCCGCGAAGAAAAATATCCACATTGTCGGGGATGCTCCGATTTTTGTTGCCTATGACAGTGCAGATGCCTGGTCGCATCCGGAATTATTCTATCTGGATAAACAGGGACAGCCGACCGTTGTCGCCGGTGTGCCCCCAGACTATTTCTCTCCCACCGGGCAGCTTTGGGGAAATCCCCTCTACCGCTGGGATGCCCACGCCAAAGAAGGTTATCAATGGTGGATTGCACGTCTCAAAGCCACCCTCAAAGTGGTTGATATTGTCCGTCTGGATCACTTCCGTGGATTTGCCGGATATTGGGAAGTTCCGGCAGGAAATCCCACCGCCGAAATTGGGAAATGGGTCAAAGGTCCGGGTGAAGCATTTTTTGATGCATTAATGACTGCGTTTGGTGATCTGCCTTTGATTGCAGAGGATCTTGGCGAAATCACACCCGATGTGATCGCGCTGCGCGATCGCTATGCATTCCCCGGGATGCGCATTTTCCAGTTCGCTTTCGGCAGCGGACCCAGCGACAAGTTTCTACCGCACAACTACACACAAAACAGCGTGGTGTACACCGGCACGCATGACAACGATACTGCCCGCGGATGGTACGAAACAGCGCCTGAAAAAGAGCGCGATTTCTGCCGTCGTTATCTCGCCCGCTCTGGAGAGGATATTTCCTGGGATATGATTCGCAGTGCGTGGTCATCTGTCGCCTGCCTTGCAGTGGCGCCTCTTCAGGATTTGCTCAGCCTGGGTTCTGAAGCGCGTATGAACTTCCCAGGGAAAGCCTCCGGAAATTGGGGATGGCGTATGCCAACCGATGCATTGAATCCCTGGCTGGTTTCTCGGCTACGCGAAACTAACTATCTGTATGGACGCCTTCCCGAAAGCTTCAAAATGCCAGAGGATTGAATCAAACGGATACAGGGAAATGTGTTGATGAAAAGTGAGGAGCCAAACTCCTCACTTTTTGATTGCCGCGGTATGATTTGCCGATGGTTCCACCCTGGACGCGAATAAGATACCCATCAAGATCAAACCTGCACCCACAAGTTTTATTGGCGTGGGCACTTCTTTCAAGATGAAATACGCCAGAATGGTCGAACCGATGGGCTCTCCCAACAAATTGATGGAAACATACGATGCAGAGAGATAACGCAACGCCCAGTTAAAAGTAGTGTGTCCCAGCAACTGCGGAATAAGCGCCAGTAGAGCAAACCAGAGATAAGTGCGGGGAGCATATCCAACCATTCGTCCGCCGCTGACCGCAACCATCACCAACAACACCACCGCCGCCATCCCATAGACCAAAAAAGTATATGTCACCAATGAAATATTGACGCGCAGCCGTCGACCAATCGTCAGGTATCCCGATACAGTCCATGCGCCAATCAGCGCTAATAAATCTCCAAAGAGTGCCCTTCCGCCCCACAAACCACTGCCGGTTGAGCATACCAGTTTGCCATTTGCAAAAGAACAGACATCACTCACACCGATCACTGCACCGCCGATCAGTGCCAATGCCAGACCCACCGCCACCCATTTTCCAGGAGGTTCGCGCAAAACAACCACTGAAAAAAGCGCCACCCATAATGGCGTTGTGGAAACCAACACCACCGAACTTGCAACCGTGGTATATTCCAACGAACTCACCCAGGTGGCAAAATGCAGTGCCAGAAAAAAACCGGAAAGCAGCGCCAATCCCACCTGCGGAAAACGCAGCAGCCTGAGTTCTGCTCGTTGTCGAGACCAAACAATGGGCGCCAATATAACAGTGGCGCCCATCAGGCGATAAGCGGCAATGACCAGAGATGGAGCGCCTTCTGACTGAGCTGCTCGAATGAAAATCGCTGCCGTTGAAACACAACAGATTCCAAAGATCAATGCCAGTATAGGAGGAAAAGAAAAGGGATTGTTAGGTTTTTTCACCGGATTATTCCGAATTATTGCTTGACAAAGCAAATTATGATCGCTAGAATCAAATCGTCGACTGATTATCGTTCAGGCACGCATTAAATCATTTCATCACAACCCAAATATCGGCTGAAAGGAGCGAAAATGTCTTTTGTCCTTCCACCTCTGCCTTATGCGATGGACGCCCTGGAACCATATATGGACGCCCGAACCGTCGAAATTCATTATACCAAGCATCACCAAACCTATCTCAACAACCTCAATGCCGCTCTGGCAAAGCACCCCGAATTGGAATCCAGTTCAATTGAGGATCTTTTACGATTTCCAGATACAATTCCAGAGGATATTCGTACCGCGGTGATCAATAATGGCGGCGGTTATCTGAACCATAACATTTTTTGGGGAAATTTGAGACCGCCTGGCGGACCAGAACCCAAAGGATCATTGGCGAAAGCCATTCTTTCTGAATTTGGAAGTCTGACAAGCTTCAAAGAGCAGTTCGAGAAAGCCGGATTGGGACGATTCGGTAGTGGATATGCATGGCTCAGCATGAAATCGGATGGAAAACTGATCATTCATACCAGCGCGAACCAGGATTCGCCCTTGTGGGAAGGTCTTCACATTCTGATGGTTGTCGATGTGTGGGAGCACGCATACTATCTCAAATATCAGAACCGCCGGGCAGAATACCTGTCCAACTGGTGGAATATCGTCAACTGGGAAGAAGTCGAACGGCGTTATGCATCTTGATAAACTTCTGCACAAACCTTTCAGTGTCCAACATAAACGGAGGTTTTTATGGCTCATGTGATAACCAGTTTGTGTTTACGCGATGGCGGATGCCAGACTGTCTGTCCGGTGGAGTGTATTGTGGCGGGAAAGCCAGAAGATAAGTACCCGTGGTATTACATCGATCCCGACACATGCATCGACTGTGGCGCCTGTGTCCCTGAGTGTCCCTGGGAAGCCATTTTCCCCATGGACGATGTACCTCAAGCCTATAAAGCCAAAGGTGGTGAAAAGCTCTCCATGCCAGTCGGTACAGCGGGTTTCTCGGAAGTCTACGATGGAACCAATCACGAAGGGAATGGTGTACATCTGGAAGGCACACGTACCCTCGCCGCAAGCGAAGTCGTGGATCTGACCCCGGCAATCGACACCAATGCCGGCTTTTTCAAGGCAGGACCAGGCTATAACGCTGCTTGACTTGTGCATAAATGATCGAATAGAGAGGAGAGGGAGCCTGAACATGCGCCCTCTCCTTTTGATGATGATCCCTCGTGACTGGAGGAATGATGGTAAACGGGCTGGAATATCGGATTGAAAAGGATTCATTGGGCAGGGTCAACGTCCCCACATCGGCATTATGGGGCGCGCAGACACAACGCGCCGTTGAAAATTTCCCGATCTCGGGCATTAAACCCTGGCGGGCATTTATCTGGTCCATCGGCGCAGTAAAACAGGCTGCAGCAGAAGTAAACGGTTCCCTCGGGCTGCTGCCTCCGTCCATCGCCAATGCCATCGCTCAGGCGGCTCAGGAAGTTTGCGCCGGAAAATGGGATGATCAATTCGTCGTTGATCCTTTTCAGGCAGGCGCTGGAACCAGCCATAACATGAATGCCAACGAGGTGATCGCCAACCGTGCCACTCAAATTCTGGACGGCAAAATGGGCGAATATCTTGTTCATCCCAACGATCATGTGAACATGTCGCAGTCCACAAACGATGTCATCCCGACTGCCATTCGGTTGGGTTGTTTATGGCGTCTGGACGAATTGCTGATCGTGGTGGATGAATTGGCTGCCGCATTGCGTGGAAAGAGCGCTGAGTTTGACAGTATTATCAAATCAGGACGTACCCATCTGCAGGATGCTGTTCCGGTGCGTCTTGGACAGGAATTTGGCGCCTATGCCTGTGCGGTGGAACGGGATCGGGAAAGGATTCATGCTGCCGCCAACGGGATGCGCCGTCTGGGAATTGGCGGTACAGCCGTCGGCACCGGATTGAATGCGCACCCCGAATATCACCAGCGCATGGTGACACAGTTGGAAAAGAATACGGACATCACCCTTTTCGCTTCGGAAAATTTGTTTGAATCCATGCAATCCACCGCCGACCTGGTGGACTTTTCAGCATCGATCCGCACCCTTGCGCTAACATTGATCCGCATCGCGAATGACTTTCGGCTGCTTTCGTCGGGTCCTTCCACCGGTCTGGATGAAATTCGTCTCCCTGCCGTACAGCCCGGCTCCAGCATCATGCCAGGTAAAGTGAACCCGGTGATGGCTGAAATGCTGGATATGGCAATGTTTCACGTGATCGGATGCGATACCACAGTTGCACTTGCCGGTCAGGCTGGGCAGTTGGAACTGAATGTGATGATGCCCATCATGGCGCATAATTTATTCGAGAGCATGCAGATAAGCATCGGCGCGCTCCGCGCTTTTACTCAAAAATGTGTCATGGGCATCCAGGCGAATCCGGTCAAAGCACAGGGTTGGTTGGCAAAAAATGCCATTCTGGTCACAGCGCTGAATCCGGTTATTGGATATGCTGCCGGTGCCGCATTGGTCAAAGAAGCAATCGAACGCGACATCACCATTCAACAGGCGGCGCACGAAAAAGCCGCCCAGGGTTTGCTGCTGCACCGCGAAAGCGGTGAGCCGGTCACCCCGGGCGAAGTGGATGCAGTATTTAATGATTTGCGGCATTTTACCGAAGGCGGGATTGCCAGGACAGACTGCGGCGCTTAATCACCCCGCAGTTCGGCTGCCAGCGCAGCGCCGACAATCCCTGCCAGATTTAACATTTCCGCTGGAACAATTTCTGCCTGCGTGTTGAGGTAAGGGAAGAATTTTTCATGATCCTTGCTTACCCCACCCCCGATGATGAATAAATCCGGGCTGAAAAGAGATTCCAGTGTAAACAGATATTCGTTCAGACGAACCGCCCAGTCTGCCCAGCTCAGGTCTTTGCGCTGCCGGGTGGCGTCTGAAACGCGCAATTCAGCATCCTTGCCGCGAATCTTCAAATGTCCTAATTCGGTATTTGGCACCAGCTTCCCATCTGTAAAAATGGCAGAGCCCACCCCGGTGCCCA
>JBDKTF010000054.1:0-3470 GCA_039680295.1 Anaerolineaceae bacterium | reverse complement strand
AGCGAGCGTTACTGTCTGCCCGAATGATAGAAATGCAAAAGACGCTCGATGTTTTGAACTACAAGATCAGTTTTTATGAAGATGCGATTCTGAAAAAAGAGAAAGAAATGATCGAAAGAGAAGACGCGTTTTGAAAAAAAGAGATGATTCAAAGTGCTCATCCAGGATGTTAGAAAGAATTATTCATTAATGAACATAAGTGAGACTGCAAGCAAAAACCATGAGAAGTTATTTCCGGGTCATAAATCAACCTTAAAGATAACGGATCCAGAACTCATCGAAGTATTCGACAATTTTGCATTCGATGAAGTGCTTCGCTATGGGTGTCTGGAGACGAAAACGAGGTTAATGGTGATTCTGGCATCCATGATCGCCAGCCAGGCAATCGGCGAATATAAAGTGATGCTCGGAGGCGCGTTGAATGTCGGCGTTACGCCGATTGAAGTGAAAGAAATTGTCTATCAGGCAGTTCCGTATGTCGGAATTGCGAAAGTATTTGATTTCATCCAAGCCACGAATGAAATTCTGGTAAGCAGAGGGATCGAACTGCCCTTGGAAGGGCAATCGACCATCACGCCAGAAACCAGGTTTGAAAAGGGTCTCGATCTGCAAAAAGAGATATTTGGAGAAGCGATTACCCGGATGTATGAAGAATCACCGGCGAATCAACTCCACATCCAGCGATATCTGTCAGCGAATTGTTTTGGCGATTACCTGACCAGAACCGGATTGGATGTGAGAACCCGTGAACTGCTGACCTTTTCCATGCTGTTGTCTTTGGGTGGATGCGAGTCGCAGTTAAAGGGGCATATTCAAGGCAATCTTCATATCGGCAACGACAAAGAAACACTGCTGAGTGTTGTCACGCAATTGCTGCCTTATGTAGGATATCCAAGAACATTGAATGCGATTCGATGCTTGAATGAAGCTGTACCAGAATAATGTAGTTTTTTGGAAAGATAGGAAGTAGCAAGTGTTAAAACGGAAACTTGGAAACAGTAATCTAGAGGTCTCAGCCGTTGGGTTGGGCTGCATGAGAATGAGTTTTGGCGATCGTCTCGCAGATAAACAGGAGATGATCCATTTTCTCCGCTCAGCGGTCGAGCGTGGGATTACCTTCTTTGACACCGCAGAAGTGTACGGACCATTTACGAACGAGGAACTCGTGGGAGAAGCGCTTGAACCGTTCCGCGGGCAGGTGGTGATCGCTACCAAATTCGGTTTCAAACATGATCCCCAAACGGGACCAAGTCCCAGCGTGGGTCTGGACAGCCGCCCGGAGCAAATTAAGCGGGTCGCCGAAGCTTCACTCAGACGCCTGCGGGTGGACGCGATCGATTTGTTTTATCAACACCGGGTGGACCCCAATGTACCGATTGAGGACGTGGCTGGAGCGGTCAAGGATTTGATTCAGGAAGGCAAGGTTAAACATTTTGGACTCTCAGAGGCAGGCGCAGATATCATCCGCCGTGCCCACGAAGTCCAACCAGTCACCGCGGTTCAGAGCGAATATTCGATCTGGTGGAGAGCCGTTGAAGATGCTGTTTTGCCCACCTGCGAAGGGCTGGGGATTGGCTTTGTTCCCTACAGCCCGCTGGGTCGGGGATATCTGACGGGTAAAGTCGATGAGAATACCACCTTCGATCCAACCGATATTCGCAGCCGCAATCCCCGCTTTACACCAGAAGCGATACGGGCTAATCGGGGGGTGGTGGAATTGTTGGAGAAAATGGCTGCCCAGAAGGGCGCCACCCCGGCTCAAATCGCGTTGGCATGGTTGCTGGCACAAAAACCTTGGATCGTGCCTATTCCGGGCTCGCGTAAACTTGCGCGTCTCGATGAGAACATCGGCTCTGCCGACATCCGGTTGACCTCGGAAGATCTTCGAGACCTCAATCTAGCCATGTCGCAGATTAAAGTGGTTGGCGACCGGTATTAAAGCCGGCGAAGCTTCACCATTGACCCTTGGGAAATAAATAAAATGCCACAACGTTTATGGTTTATTACAGGTGTGAGCAGCGGCTTTGGTCGCCAACTCACCGAACAACTTCTCGAGCGTGGTGACCGCGTTGTCGGTACTGTTCGCGACACCACGAAGATAGCAGATCTGATCGACAGATTTCCAGACGCATTCCATGTCGAATTGCTCGATCTGCGCGACACCGCGGCGATCCATGAGACGATCGATCGCGTATTCGCTCAATTCGGACGGATCGACGTGATCATCAATAATGCGGGTTACGGTTTATTCGGCGCGGCTGAGGAACTGACGGAAAAGCAAATCGAAGATATTATTGCGACCAATCTGGTTGGGTCGATTCAGCTCATTCGCGCAGCGCTGCCGCACCTTCGCAATCAGGGTGGTGGTCGTATTATCCAGATCTCTTCCTACGGTGGTCAGGTAGCCTTCCCAGGGAATTCGCTGTACCACGCCACGAAGTGGGGCATTGAGGGCTTCTGCGAGTCGGTCGCTCAGGAAATCGCTCCCTTTGGAATCGGGGTGACGATCGTGGAACCGGGGGGAGCCCGCACCGAGTTCCGCTATGGCAGCGCACAGGTTGCAAAGCTCAATCCCGTTTACGACCAGACCCCGGCGCACAGCTTCCTGCGAATGCTCGACCCCAAGAACGGTCTTGCCCCCGGTGATCCAGCCCGGATGGCTGCTCGTATCATTGAAAGCGTTGACGTGGAGCCTGCACCTCTCCGCATGATCCTCGGCTCACAGGCACTGAAAAGCACACTTGCGGCATTACGAAGGCGTATCGCCGATTTCGAAGATCAGGCAGATCTCGCTGCGTCCACAGATTTTCCGCAAGGGGAGTGATCGGCTCTTGTGCATGTTCAAATGGACTCACCGTCCATTACAAGGATGTAGTTAAGGTAAATTCTTAAATGATTACAAATAGAATGAAAAAACGAAAATTAGGAAACAGTGGATTGGAAGTCTCTGCACTCGGGCTCGGTTGTATGGGGATGAGTAGTGCTTATGGTCCAGCTGCTAACAGGCAGGAGATGATTAAGCTTATTCGATCTGCTGTTGACCTTGGTGTCACCTTTTTCGATACAGCAGAGGCGTACGGACCTTTCGTTAACGAAGAATTGGTTGGTGAAGCTCTTGCACCAATCCGCGATCAGGTGGTGATTGCCACCAAGTTCGGTTTTGATATTGATCCCATCACAGGGTCGCGCTCAGAGGGCGTGAATAGTCGTCCAGAGCATATTCGACAGGTAGCCGAGGCGTCGCTCAGGCGGCTCAGAACGGATGTGATCGATCTTTTCTACCAGCATCGGGTCGATCCGAATGTTCCCATTGAAGATGTCGCAGGAGCAGTCAAAGATTTGATTCAAGATGGAAAAGTAAAACATTTCGGTCTTTCTGAGGTGTCAGCCAAAACCATCCGCCGCGCCCACGCTGTCCAACAGGTCACCGCAGTTCAGAGTGAATATTCGTTATGGACAAGAGACCCTGA
>JBDKTF010000286.1:0-3481 GCA_039680295.1 Anaerolineaceae bacterium | reverse complement strand
CGGTGAGTTCAATTTCGCCCTGAACATGGGCAGCGCGCCCATTTTCTGACAGGGTTACAACCGGTTCCCCCGTCTGCGCGTCCAGGTAGCGGGTGTCGCTGGCAGGCTGAAGCATGGCGGTCCTTAGGGTCGCTGCGGCAGTGTAGGTTTCAGGCGCAGGGGCAGGAAAATAGGCAGCCAACGCAAGGCTGCCTCCGGCAGCGATGTGATTGAGCGGCGCCACCGCCGCCTGCTGCAGCACCGCGCCTTCTGGCGGGTAGAGCGAGATGATGGCGGAGATGTTTTCCATGCCGGATGCGGTGTTGTTCTGCGCCAGAACAAAGCACCACAAACCGCCGTCGGCGCTGGGGCTGCACGACGGTGTGCCCAGATTCAACGGAACGGGCGTGGGGGTGATCTGATCGGGCGCGGGAGTGGGTGTGGTGCCGCCGCTGGCTGGGGGAATGATCAGCACGGTGCCAATGGAGATGATGCGCGGATCAATATCCGGATTGGCAGCCTGGAGTTCGTCCAGCGTGATGCCGAAGCGCAGCGCAATGCCAAAGAGGTCGTCGCCTTTCACGACCGTATAGGTGCGGGGTGTGGGGGTGAGGGTGGGCAGCGGGGTTGCACTCAGCGCGGAGGTGGCGGTGGGCGGGAGCGGTGTGGCAGTGCGGTAGGGCTGCAGCGTCCCTGCGAAGAGGGGGGCAGTTGGAGATGTTTCTGCGGAAGCGCAGCCTGCCAGTGCCACAAGCAGCAGGAGCCAGAGGGCGCTGAACGTGCTGAATCGTGCCTTCATGAAGGCATTATACCATTCTGATCCACTGCCAGACTCGTTGAGAGTATTCAGGTGTACTGTCAGACCGTGAAGATGGAGAAATGCCCATCTTTTTGGGTTGGTGGTATGGATTTTTTTGTTGTTTCTTTTGTGGATGATTTTCGTTATAATTTCTTTGTATCCATAAAATCGAACAATCATTTGATGTCATTGGACCGGCGGGGAGATGACTCCATGAAAATCAACTTTTCCATGTGGCGAAAATCCCTTTCCACGCTCATCAAAATGGACAACAAAGATGAATGGGACCCATTGGATGTCGTGTCCAAATGGTTGATTGCGACCCGGTCTGCGGTTACGATTGTGACACTGTATTCCTGCGCCATCGGGGGATTGTTGGCGCTGCGTGATGGTTATTTTTCTTTCCTGCCGTGGTTCATCGTGACGTTGGGATTGTTCATCGCCCACGGAACGAATAATCTCCTCAACGACTATACTGATTTCACCCGCGGAGTGGATGCGGATGATTATTTTCGTACCCTGTATGGGGTTCATCCTTTGGTACAGGGTTTCTGGACCAAAAATCAGGAACTCAGATGGTTTGTTGTCAGCGGTCTGCTGGCTGTTTTTTCGGGTGTTTTTGCGCTTTTTTACACGCATTTTGCCATACCGGTTATCGTTCTTTTTGTCTTTGGCGCTCTGGTCCTTCTGTTTTATACCTATCCACTTAAATATATTGCTCTGGGTGAGATCTCCATTTTCCTCATCTGGGGTCCGATCATGGTTTCGGCAGTTTATCTTGTGCTTTCAAAAGGCGTCATGGATCAAATCTGGCAGGTGGCGCTGGCAGCCATTCCGTTCGGTTTGAGCGTGGTAAGCATCAACCTGGGGAAACATATCGATAAAAGACCCGAAGATCAAAAGAAAGGGGTCACGACGCTGCCCGTTCTGATCGGTGAAAAAGCAGCCCGGATCATTAACATGATCCTCATTTCACTGATCTATATCGTCATCCTGTATCTGGTGTTTGTCAGCCGGTATTTCACCCCCATCCTTCTCATCGTATTTTTTGCCGGGAAACGCGCGCTCTATGCCATTGGCGTACATGCCAAACCCCGTCCCCAGGAACCCCCCAAAGAATGGATCTACTGGCCGACATGCTTTTCGGGTTTCGCGGTTTATCACAACCGTCTCTTCAGCAACCTGCTTCTTCTGGCATTGGTCATCGATACGCTGCTTCGGATTTTCCTGCCGGTTTTCTGGACGCCACTCTAATTTTCCTCCAAATCGACCCTCAGGAGTTTGCAATGGATCTGGTTGTCTTATCACGATGGCAGTTTGCTCTCACCACAATTTACCACTTTTTCTTTGTGCCGCTCACGCTTGGATTGGGTGTGTTCGTCGCCATTCTGGAAACGTACTACGTGCGCAGCGGCAATCTGGAATACAAACGCCTGACGAAATTCTGGGGAAATCTATTTCTGATCAATTTCGCCATGGGGGTTGCCACTGGAATTGTGATGGAGTTCCAGTTCGGGATGAACTGGTCTGAATTTTCGCGGTTCATCGGCGATATCTTTGGCGCACCGCTGGCAATCGAAGCACTGCTTGCTTTTTTCCTCGAATCGACCTTTCTTGGTGTATGGATTTTCGGATGGGAGAAACTCACCAAGAACCTTCATGCTGCGGTGATGTGGTTGGTGGCAATCGGCGGAATCCTGAGCGCATTTTTTATTCTGATCGCCAATGGGTTTATGCAAAACCCGGTCGGATATGAAATTGTGGATGGTCAGGTGGAACTGGTCAGTTTCAGTGCGCTTCTGACCAATCCGCGGGCGATCTATCTTTTTTTGCATACGCTTTCGTCTGGACTGGTGACCGGATCTTTTTTCGTCCTCGGGTTCAGTATCTACCACCTGGTGCGTAAAAACGATCCCGGCGTTTTCCGAAAATCTTTCCGTCTCGCAGCCGTGATCGGGTTGATCGCCGCGATCAGCGCGGTGGGAACCGGGCATGCACAGGGTCTTTTCCTGCGCGAGGTGCAGCCCATGGCGGCGGCGGCTTCGGAAGCGCATTATGAAACCGCAGACCCGGCAGATTTTTCGGTGATTGCCGGGTTCGATTCTATGGGCAAGGAAGTTGCTTGGCGTGTGACCATTCCCAGGGCATTAAGTTTTCTCTACTATTTCAATTTCAGCGGAGAGGTCGAGGGAATTAATAATATTCAGGCGGAATATGAAGCGCTTTATGGTCCTGGTGATTATGTGCCCCTGGTCGCGCTGGATTTCTGGACCTTCCGCATCATGGTTGGGGTTGGTTTCTTGATGGCGGCGCTGACAATTCTGGCGCTTGCGTTTGTCTGGAAAAAATATCCTGATAAGTGGATTCGTCACGCGGGTTGGCTTGTGGGGGTGATCTTCCTGCCGTATATCGCCAATACCACCGGCTGGATTCTGACTGAAACCGCCCGCCAACCCTGGGTGGTTCACGGTTTGATCCAGACCCAGGACGCCGTGAGCCCCAATCTCACCGTGGCAAATGTGCTTACCAGCCTGATTGGATTTGTGGTGATTTATGCGCTGCTGATGACGGTGGATCTGTTTGTGCTGATCAAATGTGCAAGGGCGGGTCTTCCTGCGGAGGAGTCGGAGGAAGTCTTTGCAGAGACCTGAGCGTATTTGATGATTCGAAATAGGAAATCTTGTCAAAACGGGTGGGTTCTGC
>JBDKTF010000148.1:0-4006 GCA_039680295.1 Anaerolineaceae bacterium | reverse complement strand
GAAGATATGGTTGCGAAGGACTCGGAAAGAACAGACGGTTGATTGATTTCAGCCCCCACCCTGCCCTCCCCCAGTCAAGTTCAATCTGAAAGCTGGTTGTTTTGGGCTGGGGGAGGGTAAGAATTTCGAAAGGCGAGGGGCAAAGCCCCTCGCCTTTCGATCAATCCACTCTCCTCGATGCTGGTATCTAGCAGAGCAAGTATATCTTCCCTGCGGATTGTTGGAGAGGTTGGATGTCTATTCCCTTGAACGTAGATTTTCGCGGTTATTGGCTTTAATCTTCCAGCAGAGCGGCGCCAAGGAGGGTTTCTTTGCCGTCCAGGCGTGAGAACTGCAGGCGGTAGCGCGTCTGGAAGAGGGGATGCACCTCGCGCGCGAGCACGGGTTCGAGAATGGCGCGCATGGTGTTTTCGGCGCGGGTGATGCCGCCGCCCAGAACCACCAGCTCAGGGTCCAGCAAACAGATGACGTTGGCGATGGCGATACCCAGAGCGGTGAACCCGTGTTCAATGCGAGCTTTTGCCAGGGGGTCGCCTTCTTCGGCTGCCTGGATCAACAGACGGGCATCCACGTTTTCGGGACTGCCTGCACTCAGGCGGTACAGCGGGCTGTGGGGGTCTGCCTGCTGTAAATCAGTGCGTCCGTCGCGCGCCAGCGCCCATCCCGAGCAGAGACTTTCCACGCAACCGTGTTTGCCGCACGCGCAGAGCGGTCCGCCGGGTTCGACGGTGATGTGCCCGAACTCGCCTGCCAACGCGCCGCCGCGGTACAGGGCGCGGTTGAGGATCAATCCGCCGCCCACACCGGTGCTGACCTGAATGTAGACCATGTGATCGGGCTGGCGATGGGCGTCAAATGCCCAGGCTCCCAGCGCGGCGGCGTTGGCGTCGTTGTCCATGAATGCCGGGCAGCCGAACGCATCGCGCGCCAGTTGGGGGAGCGGCATGCCTTCCCAATCTGCCACGTGATTGGATTTCAGCACGGTGGTGCGGTCAGACGCCACGGGACCGCCAAAGCTGATGCCCACCCGGGTGGGCACCGAAAGACCGGCTTCGCGCAGTGCCTGGCGTCCCAGCTCAAACATGGTCTGGATGCTGGCGCGGGCGCCCTGCCGGGCGGGGGTGGAATGACGTTGAACGGCGCGGATTTCGCCATTATTCGGATCAACGACCGCGGCTGCCAGTTTGGTGCCGCCAAAATCCAGCGCCAGGACGTTTGTTTCTGCAGAAGCCATCGCGTTGAGTCCGTTGCTAATTGTACTCAGCGGGGTTGCACAGCAGCCCGGTGAGGATGTGGTTGATGATCAGATGAATATCCTCGATGCGCTGCATGCTGTTCGACGCCGCCACCAGGCAGATATCCACCATGCCCTTGAGCTTGCCACCCTGAAAACCGGTGAGACCAATGGTGGTCATGCCCAGGTCTTTGGCGACCTGGATGGCTTTGATGACGTTGGGCGAGCTGCCGGAACCGGAGATGGCGATTGCCACGTCTCCGGCTTCTCCCAGCGAGAGCAGCTGCTCAGAGAAGACGTTTTCATAGCCTTCGTCGTTGCCGTATGCCGTCAACGCAGCGATTCCGTCGGAAAGGCTGACGATCTTCAGACGCGGCTGATCCGGCTGGCGGGTGTTCTTGCCCAGATCGCACGCCATGTGCGAGGCGGTGGCAGCGCTGCCACCGTTGCCGAATACGTAAACCCGCTTTCCGTTCACCTGCGCGTCGCGCAGCGCGGCGGCGATTTCGGCGACGGTGTCTGTGGGGATGGCATTCATCTCCTGAAGCAACTGTGAAAGATACTGGTTCCCGTAACGAGCGGCTTTTTCTTTAATCATTTCAACCTCTCCTGATATCGTTCCTGGGCAGCAGTCTGCGCTGCTGCAAATATTTGTCCTAAGGGAAGATCGTTTTCAACCGCTTTGCGGGAGCAGGCATCCACTTCGGGCTGCAAACCGACTGCCTTCCCGCCCAGCAGTTTGATTTTAACCGGAATTTCGCCGTATTCGGTAACGACCGGTTGAATTTCGTAAGATGTCATGGAATGGTCATCGATGTGAAATATGCGGGCGCCCAGCGTGGGGGTTTCGCGCAGAATGGTTTCGATTATGCGGGTTTCGTCTTTTGCGTGCACCACGGCATTGAGCTGTGTGCCCAGACGGTTCTTTTTCATTCCAATGGGAATCTGGTAGGTTTCCAGCGCGCCCAGCGTGGTGAGTTTTTCGACCACGTACGACAGCTGGTGGGGAGTGATGTCATCCAGGTTGGTCTGGATCAGGCTCATGGCATGTCCGTGCGCCGGGCTGATCTGCTCACCCAGCATCAGGCGCAGCGAAATGCGCTCTTCGCCATCGATGCGCGAACTCACCTGACTGATGCAGTTGATGCGCATATCGGGTTGAATGAAGGAAGCTTTTCGTGCGAGCAGCGCCGCGCCCAACAAAGTGACCCGTGAGGATGCGACGGGAGCGGTCAGGGGGACGCTCCCGTCTTTCAGAATTTGCAGCAGCTCTGAACCGGCGGCTGCGAGGGATACGGGAAGGGGTGAACTGAAAAGATGATCTACCTGTAATTCTTTCAGCCCGTTCAAAATCGCTACCAGTAAAAACACCCCTTCCACGGATACCCTTGCGTTATCCAGCGAAAATGCCGGATGTCCGGCAGCGCATGACAAAATCTGCCTGGTTTCCTCGCGAAGGTCCGCTGGCAGGGTAACTTCGTCCAACCAAGCCAGCGCATGATTCAACGGAACAGTGGGAGCATTGGAACCATCTTCCCTGATCAGATAGCTGCCCACACGATTTTCATGAATGGCTTGCAGCAAATCATCCACCGGCTGGTCGGGTATTTGCGGCAGGGAATCGATCGATGACGGAGACAAACCCATGTCCATCAAGCCCGCGAACAGGGTTCGCTCGGTAATTCCCAACCGGCAGTCGGCGTACAGAATACTCATGATTAACGGTCTGCCCCGGCGGGCAGCGCCTCCAGTTTCAACTGATATTGCTGCATCACCTGCGCGGGAGATGCCGTTCCGGTGACGCCAATCTGCTGGATGACCACCGAAGCCACCAGATTGCCCAGTATTCCAGCTTCTTCAAACGTGGCGCCAGCGCAAAGGGCGGCGCCCACGGCTGCGTTCACGCTGTCTCCGGCGCCGACAATGTCAATCGGTCCGCTGACCGGAATGGCGGGGATGAAGCAGCCGCCGTTTTGCGCGTTCTGATACAGGTACAGTCCTTCGCAGCCCAGGGTGATGATGACGGGTTTCCCGGTGCGGGCGTTCAATGCGCGCCCGCAGCGTTCGGCGCAGGCAATGGTGGTTTCACCGGGCAGACGTTCCATCCCGGCGGCACGCAGTGCTTCACTGACATTGGATTTCAACATGACGCCGGTATATAAAGCCAGAAAATCACGCGAATCGACGCTGATGATTTTCTGCGGGTCAGCGGCGGAAAGGCGTTGGAGCACGGTGCGCATCCGGTCGGTGACCACACCGCAGTTGTGTTCCGAAACCTGATCCACCACCAACATGCCGTCGGCTTCTGCCAGCAGCGCTTCCATTTTTTCGATGAGGGCAGATTCCAGCGCGGGGTCCAGCGGGGTGCGGTTTTTCGTATCCATGCGATTGAGCTCGAGGACGGTGCCGTCCAACTCGCGCATCATGGGTTTTAAATAGGTGGGAGTGGCGTACACCGGAATTTCCATCAAGCCGCGCACGTCCACGCCGTTGGCGATGAGACGCTTACGCAGGGCGTAACCGCTGCCGTCATCGCCGTGAAGTCCCAGCGCGAGGACATTGACGCCCAAAGCGCGCAGATTCGAGACCAATGTACCAGCGGCGCCGGTGTATTTGCGTGTTTCCGTTACGTGATAGGCTTCGAGGTCGGTTTCAACGGAGACTTCGCTCAACCGGCGGTCGAGCATCAGGTAGTGATCCAGAAAATAATCACCAAATACGACCAGACGGACGTGGGATACCTGACGCAGCAGTTCTTCGAGACGAGCACGG
>JBDKTF010000611.1:0-2571 GCA_039680295.1 Anaerolineaceae bacterium | reverse complement strand
AGCAGCACGGGTACGCCATCGAAACCGAGGTCAGCGACGAAGAGAGCTTCTCCGTCCACGCCTTCGGCGAAGACGCCCCCGTTCAGGTCAGCCGCAAAGAACTGGCGCATATCATCGAAGCCCGCGTGGAAGAAATCTTTGTGCTGGTTTTGCAGGAAATCAAGCGATCCGGTTACGATGGGCTGCTTCCGGCGGGGATGATCCTCACCGGCGGATCGAGCCAGTTGCCCGGCATCCGCAACCTCGCCAGCAAAGTGCTGGGACTGCCGGTGCGTATTGCCCGCCCGGAGAATCTTCTGGGTCTCACCGACCAGTTGGGATCTCCGGCGTATTCCACCAGTGTCGGTTTGCTGAACTGGTCCATGTTGATGAGTGAGACAAACCCCACGATCCCAGGGCGGGGTTCTCACATGAAAGGAGTGGACGTTGGATATTTTAGAGATTTTCTCAAACGCTTACTCCCTTAACAAATCATGTCAATCCTCCGTGAATGATCACGGATTACCGCAGCGATTATACAACGCAAGATGAGGAGAAAAAATCATGGAACCAACCAACCAAAACCAAGCTGAATCATTTGCCCGCATCAAAGTAGTCGGCGTGGGCGGTGGTGGATGCAACGCAGTCAATCGCATGATTGACG
Source organism: Anaerolineaceae bacterium (assembly GCA_039680295.1). Lineage (GTDB taxonomy): Bacteria > Chloroflexota > Anaerolineae > Anaerolineales > Anaerolineaceae > JBDKTF01. The sequence continues at coordinate 1,928 of JBDKTF010000611.1, read as the reverse complement.
AAGGACTGCAAGGCATCGAATTTGTCACCGTCAACACCGATGCGCAGGCGCTGCTGCTCTCCAAAGCCCCCACCCGGGTGCGCATTGGCGACAAGGTCACCAAAGGACTGGGCGCAGGCAGCAACCCTGAAGTCGGGCGCAAAGCCGCTGAGGAATCGGCGGAAGAGCTGTACGAAGTGCTCAAAGGCAGCGACATGGTCTTCGTGACCGCCGGTCTGGGCGGCGGCACGGGCACCGGCGCCGCCCCCATTGTGGCGCAGATCGCCAAAGAAGTTGGCGCGCTCACCATTGGCGTGGTCACCCGCCCCTTCACCTTTGAAGGATCACGCCGCCAGCAATCTGCCGAAGCGGGCGCCAACAAACTCAAAGAGCACGCCGATACGCTCATTGTCATCCCCAACGACCGCCTGCTCCAGATCGTGGACAAGCGCTCCAGCCTCAACGACGCTTTCCGCATGGCAGACGATGTGCTGCGCCAGGGCATTCAGGGCATTTCCGAGCTGATCACCGTTCCCGGGCTGATCAACCTGGACTTCGCCGATGTGCGCACCATCATGTCGGAAGGCGGCGCAGCGCTGATGGCGGTCGGTCACGCCGCGGGCGAGGATCGCGCTCGCGTGGCGGCTGAACAGGCGATCTCCAGCCAACTGCTGGACATCACCATCAACGGCGCGCGCGGCATCCTCTTCAACGTCACCGGCGGAACCAGCCTGACCCTCTTCGAGGTCAACCAGGCGGCTGCCATCATCAAGGAAACCGCTCACCCCGACGTCAACCTGATCTTCGGCGCCGTGATCGACCCGGATATGGGCGACGACCTCCGCATCACCGTTATCGCCACCGGCTTCGAGCGCGCGGGTGTCCGCCCTTTGGACATGCCCAAGACTCAGGCAGATAAAGGTGAAGTGCAGCGCCCTCGACCGGCGGTTGAAACTGCCCGCAGCAGCTACGAAATGCAGCATCCCGTTTCGCAGCCCGCTCCGGTGGAGTTCCAACCGCGCGTGATCAGCACCGATGACCTGGACATCCCTGCCTTCCTCCGCAACCGCGGTCAGCGGTAAGCAGCGGCGCCGGTTTTAAATCGCATATTCTGAATTCCCCATCTCCTCATGGGGTTGGTTCCGCATGGGTTCTGGCGGCTGGCTTCAGCCTGCCAGAACCCTTTTGCGTTTATAACCCGCCCATGTGGGCGCGGCTCGTATGGGCGCTCCTTCGTACGGGCGCGGACACTCCTTCGTACGGGCGCGGCAGAATCAATCCCGTTCGTCGTTCACATCACCTCTTGCCGCGCCCCTGCCTGCTGCTGCACCCCTGCCCATCCTCATACGGACGCTCCTTCGTACGGGCGCGGCAGAATCAACCGCCTCTATCCGTCAACCTCCTTTTTTGCCGCGCCCCTACCCATCATTCATACGGGCGCGGCGGGATCAACCACCTCTATCCATCAAACGCCTTTTTGCCGCGCCCCTGCCTACTGCCGCCCTCCTGCCCATCCCTTCGTACGGGCGCGGCTTGTATGGGCGCGGCGGAATCACACCCGTTCGTCCTTTGTGATCCTTTTTGCCGCGCCCCTACCCGCTGCCGCCGCCCTGCCCATCCTCGTACGGGCTCCTTCGTACGGGCGCGGCGAAATCAACCGCCTCTATCCGTCAAACGCCTTTTTGCCGCGCCCCTACACCTTCATCGTTCATAATTCCTTTCGCTGCGCCCCTGCCTACCCATCCTTCACACTGCCTGCTGCTGGCGCCCGCCCCCCTACCCACGTCCGGGCGCTCCCTCGTACGGGCACCCCATTGTACGTGGTGCTCCTTCGTATTGGCACGCTCTTGTACGGGCGCGGCGAAATCAGCCACATCTATCCGTCAAACACCTATTTTGCAGCGCCCCTACATCTGCGTCGTTCACGTCTCCTCTTGCCGCGCCCCTAC
>JBDKTF010000024.1:0-3162 GCA_039680295.1 Anaerolineaceae bacterium | reverse complement strand
TAGAATTCCTGGCGGATCATCTTACGATCTGTTTGGGATTGCCATCGATCGGATTCGCTTTTTCGTCTACCGGTAACCATATACCAAATGAAAGAGAGACTGGCTCGATTATCCTGAGCCAGTCTCTCTTTTGGGACGATTTCGAACGTTCGCCACACAAAGCATTCAAATAAGGGTTCGTTAAAATCTGCGCCCGTGGTTACGACGCGTCGGGCTCTGGCGCCTGGTAGCGGTTCCGCTCAACAAACTGTTTCATCAATTCGGGGTCAGGGGTCGTGAATTTGAGGATTCTTCCCCAGGACGTCATTGTCAAGGGCACGTCCATATCCGACCACGGGAAAGCGATCAGTTTGGTGTTCCCGGTTTCATCCATTACACTCTGGATGGTTTGTTTCAGGGTTTCGCAATCGGTGCTGGCTTTTTGGCAGTTGTACCAGAAGATCACATAGCCGTGTTCCAGATTGTGCACCAGGTATCCTTCGGGGTGTACCGGCAGGGAAGCGAGATCGCTTTCTTCATAGAATTTTTGCGTAAACTCTGATGCGTAATGCCTGCCGCCCGCGGGTGGATTGGAGTTGTAAGGTCCCGGATCGCTGCCTTCAGGAACATGCGCAGCAGATGCGATCGCCACGGCATCTCCCAAAAGATCGGGGGATGGGGTTGATTTTGCCCCCAAAAGAATCAGCGTGGTGATCACGGCGATCACCACCAGCCCCAGGCTCCCATAAAGAATCTTTTGCCGGGTATCTTTTTTCTTTGCCGCTTCGCGGTTCATCTGTCGGGTTGTTTTTTTCATCTGATTTACCTTTTTCTCAGTCCGGTATGTGGACACCCAAATATTCAAAACGGGTTTATGTGATAATAATACTCCGAATAGTTTAAAATGTCTATTCCAGAATTCAAGGGCATCGCTCTTTACCGTGCTGGGTGCCGATGGGGTGGAAACCTGCCTTTTTTGCATGATGGGACTCTTGTTTTCTGCCAGAACTTGTGATAGGATAATCACATCATGTACATCTCCGTGCGCTTCCATCTGCATCATCATTCATTCCCCCCACCCGTTTCTGGTTAGGGCAGTTTTGAATTTGCAGTAAGAAGGTCACCTCGCAGCGCATTCAAGAAAGGCTCCCAACCAGGGAGCCTTTCTTTATAATTATTTCTGATTGAGTCAAGGAGGAGAAGTTGAACGAACAGTGGTCGGGTGTCCGGCTGGGGCTGCCCAGCAAAGGACCTTTAGGCGAGACAACGATATCTCTTTTGGAGCAGGCTGGTTTAAATGTGGTGAGACCCAGTCTGCGCCAGTATGTGGCGACCATTCCTGCCCTGCCCGGGTTGACTGTGCTGTTTCAACGCCCCGGCGACCTGGTGACCAGTGTGCGCGAGGGTAGTCTGGATTACTGTATTACCGGTCTGGATGTTTTTTATGAGAAAATGACCCCTCAGGATCCTGTTTTCCCCATCCACAAGGCGCTGGGATACGGTTACTGCACCCTGAACCTGATCGTTCCTGAAGCGCTGGGCAAGATCAACCGGGTGGAAGATCTGATCTCTTGGCAGAAATCGCTCAACCGACCCCTGCATGTCGCCACCAAATTTCCCAATCTGACGCGCAGTTTCCTGCTCGATCACGGCGTTTCTGATTTTGCGCTGATTCATGCGGAAGGAACCCTTGAAATTGCCACGACCATCGGCTCGGCAGACATGATCGCCGATCTGGTTTCTTCTGGCACCACCCTGCGTGAGAACCGCCTGAAAAAATTGACGGATGGACAGATTCTTGCCTCGCAAGCCTGTCTGATCGCCAACAAGAATAACCTCAAAGCCAAACCCGAAGCGCTGAACACTGCCCGTCTGCTGGTGGAATATATCGTCGCCTATCTGCGTGCTTCAGAGTGCGTTTCCATCTTCGTCAACATGCGCGGAGAATCGCCGGAAAGTATTGCGAAATTGATGTTCACCCAGCCGCTGTTGAGCGGTTTGCAGGGACCGACCATCTCGCCAGTCATTCCGATGAATCGCCCCGATCAATGGTTCGCCGCTCATCTGGTGGCGCGGAAAGCAAATTTGAATGAGGTCATCGCTGAACTGCGTCAGATTGGCGGCAGCGGTGTGGTCGTATCCCCGGTCAATTACATCTTCGAAGAGGAGCCGGAGGAAATTCGTCAGATGATCGCTGTGTTGGAGGAAAACCCATGCCCCGGTACGCCGCAGTCCGCTCCCATATCATAGACTTACCCGCATACGAACCGGTGTTTCCCATCAATCGGCTGGCGGAAGCCTATCACCTGCCGTTGGAGGGATTGGTCAAGCTGGACGCCAATGAGAATCCGTATGCGCCTTTTGAATTTATTCGTGCAGCGCTGGCAGGGTTGGACAACATTCACCGCTACCCTGACCCCGAAGGGACGGCGCTGCGGGCTGCTCTGAGCGATTATTTCGCGGTTCCGGTCGAGAACATTCTGGCAGGGGCTGGCGCAGACGATTTGATCGACCTGATCATGCGCCTGTTCCTGGACCCGGATGATTGCGTGCTCAATTGCCCGCCCACCTTTGGCATGTATGCCTTCGACGCCGGTTTATACCGGGCGCGTGCGGTGAACGTGCCGCGCCGTGCGGATTTCAGCCTGGATCTGGAAGCCATTGAGCGGGCTGTCGAAACCGAACATCCCAAGCTGATCTTCGTCACCTCGCCCAACAATCCAGACGGCAGCCTGCTTTCACCTGATGATCTGGAACGTCTGCTGGCGCTGCCCGCAATCGTGGTTCTGGATGAAGCGTATGTGGAGTTCGCTCCGCCGGGCACCAGTGTGATTGCCCGGGTTCCGCAGTGTGAAAATCTGGTGGTGCTGCGCACGTTTAGCAAATGGGCGGGGCTGGCGGGGCTGCGTGTGGGCTATGGGGTTTTCCCGCTGTGGATGATGGCGCAATTGTGGAAGATCAAACAGCCGTATTCGCTCTCGGTGGCTGCGGAATGCGCCGGGGTTGAAGCCATTCAACATGCTGACGAGTTGAACCGGGTTGGACAAAAAATCATTGCCGAACGTGAACGTCTCTTCCAGGCGCTGCAGAAATTCTCATGGTTAAAGGTCTACCCATCTCAGGCGAATTTTCTGCTGTGTCGGTTAATGGGTCGGGATGCTGCCGCGGTGAAACAGACCCTGG